>CAZRGY010000152.1:6616-8833 GCA_964599715.1 uncultured Verrucomicrobiota bacterium
GGGCGGTCAGCGCCAGCGGTAACAATGTCAGCATCACGGATGCGAACGGATTGATTCTCGGTAACGTTACGGTTGGTAACGATCTGACGGTTCTGGCTTCTGCAGGTGACATCACTACGGATGCGGCCAGCACGGGTATCATTGTTACAGGTAACAGCAGTTTCACCGCGAATGGGGCAAATGCGAATATCACCTTGGGCGATACCGACAATAACTTTACCGGCGGCGTCAGTATTGCTGGCGCGGGTGGCTTGGCCAACGTGACTATTTTCGATGCCACAGCACTGGATCTAAACGCAGTGTCTGTTACGGGCAACCTTACGGTGACGGCGACGGGGATCACCCAGAGCGGGGTCATCACGGTGGGTGGAACTACTACCTTGAATGGTGGTGCTGCGGCCATCAACTTGGCTACCCAGAACAACGACTTCAACACGGTCACGGCCTCGAACACCTCTGACCTTAGCCTGAACGATATCAACGATATCGTCCTGGGGGCGATCACCCTGACGGGTAACCTCACGGTGAACAGCGGTCTGACGGGTGCCGGTGTCACGGGTAACATCTCTCAGACGGGCGTTTTGGATATCGATGGCACCTCGGCTTTCAATGTCAGTGGGGCCAATCTCTCGGATGTCTTGCTGGCTTCCCAGGCGAATGACTTTACGGGTGCGGTCACTATCGCTGAAGTGGGTGCAGGCAACATTCGGGATATCGAGCTTCGTAACGTTAGCGGCACGGCGGCGGTCCCGGTCTTCCCCACGGGTTTGCGGAACCTGACCCTGATCTTCAACAACGCCGCCATCGATCTCTCGGCCACGACCTTGACCGGCACCCTGACCGTGACTGCGGGTGGGGCCATCACGGATAATGGTGCGCTGGTGGTTGCCGGGACGACGACCCTGACGGCAGGTGCGGCGAACAACATTACGCTGGATACGGCGGGTAATGATTTCAATACGGTGAGCGTGGTGAGTGGTAATAACGTGACCTTGGTGGATGTGGATGACATCGATTTGGGGGCCTCGACCATCAGCGGCACTTTGAGTGTGACTGCCAATGGGGCCATCACCGACAGTGGTAATGTGACGGTGGCCGGGGTAACGACGACGCTGTTTGCTGGCCCGGGTAACAACATCACCTTGGACAGCTCGGGCAATGATTTTAATACGGTGCTCGTCACGATCGCCAATAACGTGACCTTGGTGGATACGGACAATATCGATTTCGGTGCCTCAACTATCATTGGAAATTTGAATGTGACAGCCGGTGGCGCCATCACGGATAGCGGCACCGTGAATGTGATCGGCGGGACGACGACGCTGGCGGCGGGCACGGCGAACAACATCACGCTGGATCAGGCGGGAAATAATTTCAACACGGTGGTCATCACCTCGGGCAATGACGTGACTTTGGTGGATGGTAACTCAATCGACTTGGGTGCCTCCACGGTGACGGGGACACTGAACGTGACTGCTGCGGGGAACATCACGGACAGCGGCAATGTGACAGTGGGTGGCACGACAACCTTGTCTGCGGGGGCGGTCATCACCTTGGATCAGGCGGGTAACGACTTCAACACGGTGGTCATCACCACGGGCAACAATGTGACGTTGGTGGACACGGATAACATCGACTTGGGTGCTTCGACCGTCACCGGCACGCTGAATGTGACCGCCAACGGGGCCATCACGGACAGCGGCAACGTGACTGTCACAGGGACGACAACACTGGCGGCGGGAGCGGCGAACAACATCACGTTGGACAGCGCAGGTAACGATTTCAACACGGTGGTCATCACCACGGGCAACAATGTGACGCTGGTGGACACGGACAATATCGACCTGGGTGCCTCGACGATCAGCGGCACGCTGAGTGTGACGGCCAGCGGGGCTATCACCGACAGTGGCAACGTGACGGTGGCGGGAGCCACGGCGACCTTCGCAGCGGGTGCGGCGAATGACATCACGCTGAACAGCGCGGGTAACGACTTTAACACGGTGCTCATCACCACGGGTAACAACGTGACCTTGGTGGACACGGACAACCTCGACCTGGGTGCTTCGACGATCAGCGGCACGCTGAGCGTGACGGCCGGTGGAGCGGTCACGGACAGCGGCACCGTCACGGTGGCCGGTTCCACGACGTTAACTGCGGGTGTTTTTGACATCACATTGAATGATGCGGCGAACGACTTCAATGCAGTCACGGTAGTGA
>CAZRGY010000153.1:0-8829 GCA_964599715.1 uncultured Verrucomicrobiota bacterium
CGCCGCGAAAACGCCATTGAAGCAATCACCCGCTCCGACAGTGTCGATCACCTTCACCCGTGGGGCTGGAAACCATGTAACCTTGTCGCGTGTCACCCAGCACGCCCCCTTTGCCCCGCAGGTGACGATGACATTTCTCACTGCTTGCGACAGCAGATGCTGCGCTGCCACTGCTACGTCTGTCATCGTCTTCACCCGCTTTCCGGTCAGTGCAGTCAGTTCATGCTCGTTCGGAGTCAGCCAATCGACTTGCTTCAGTAGTTTTTGAGGGAGCGGCTTGGTGCAGGGGGCAGGGTTCAGCACCACTGGCACTTTGGCCGCATGAGCCAGCGTGATCGCGGCTTGTACGCTCGCGAGCGGGATCTCCAGTTGCAGCAGTACCATCCCGGCGCTTTGGATCAATCGCTTGGAACGCCTGATTTGGGCGAGGTTGACCAAGTCGTTGGAGCTCTGCGTCACCACTATTTCGTTCTCGCCCGCCTCGTTCAGTAGAATGAGCGCTGTGCCCGCCGGTAGTTTAGGGCTGCGTTCCAAGTGGGAGAGATCAATACCTGCCTGCTCCAAGTTTGCCACGAGGGCATCGCCAAAGGTGCCGGTGCCGATGTTTCCGACAAAGCTTACTGGTGCGCCTGCTTGAGCGGCGGCGATGGCTTGGTTCGCCCCTTTGCCGCCAGGCCTCTGCAACAGCGCGCTGCCGGGCATCGTTTCGCCGGGGCGGGGGAATGCTTGCACCCGGGTCAGCAGGTCCATATTGGCGCTGCCGATGACAACCAAGGGTTTACGCGTGGAGGGCATGCCTTAACAAAGAGAAAAGACTGAACAAAAACAAGTCCGGGCCGTCCAATTCAAGTCATTGCTATCCATTTGCTTCTGCACCTTGTTTTGGGCGATGATGGAACGCACTTAAGCCATGCCTTTACTGGAAATAAAAGACTTGAAGAAAGCTTATGTCACGCCCGATGGCAGCACGCATCTGGTGGTGGATGTGCCATCCTTTGCCTTGGAAGCCAAGGTGCAGGAGGCGCTCGCCGGTGAGAGCGGCTCGGGCAAGACGACGTTTTTGAACCTTATTGCCGGCATTCTAAAGCCCGATTCTGGCAGCCTGAAGCTGGCGGGCACCGAGATGTCTTCCTTGGGGGAAAGTGATCGCGACCGCCTGCGGGCGACCACCATCGGCTACATTTTTCAGACCTTTAATCTCCTCCAAGGTTTCACGTGTTTGGAGAATGTCTTGCTTGGCATGTCCTTCGGGCCTGGAGCTGACCGGGCGCATGCCACTGAGATTTTGAAACGAGTAGGTCTGGGGAATCGCCTCGACCACTACCCGCGCCAGCTCTCCACCGGACAGCAACAGCGGGTTGCTGTGGCCCGGGCGCTGGCGAATCGCCCCAAACTGGTACTCGCCGATGAACCTACCGGGAATCTGGATGGCAAGAATGCCCGCGAAGCACTGGCGCTCATCCGCGAGGCTTGCCGGGAGAACGATGCGGCGCTCTTGCTCGTAAGCCATGATCCGAATGTGCTCGCGCAGTTCGAGACCGTCCGCAAGCTGACGGAGATCAACCGCTCAGCCGTGCAGGAGGTGGCGTCATGACCTTGTGGCTCATCATCCGTCGCAGTTTACGCCAGCATGCGCTCTCCACCGTCATCACCGCGCTTTCCATCGCCCTCGCGACCGGTCTCCTGATGTCCGTGTGGACGATCAAGGTGCAGTCGAACAACGCCTTCACCAGTGTGAATTGCGGTTTCGATGCCGTACTCGGAGCGCGCGGCAGCAAGCTTCAGCTGGTGCTGAACTCCATCTTTCATCTCGAGGAGTCACCCGGGAACATCGCCTGGGAACACTACGAGACCATCCGGAAGAACCCGAATGTCCAGGCGGCTATCCCTATCGCGGTGGGAGACAATTATCACGGCTACCGTCTCGTCGGCACGACCACGAATCTCTTCAGTGATGTGGAGTATGTGCCGGGCAAGAAATTCACGGTGCGCGGGGGCGGACGTGTCTTTGACCAGGAATACCGCGAAGCAGTGGTGGGCAGTTATGTCGCGGAACGGCTGGGGCTGAAGTATGGTGACAAGTTCCAGCCTTATCACGGCCTTATCTTCAATGAGAACGACCAGCATGCGGAGACTTACGTGGTGGTCGGCATCATGGAGTCGTCCAATACTCCGGCGGACCGCGTCATTTGGATACCGCTGGCCGGTTTGCAAAAGATGACCGGGCACTCGGCGGCCACGGCGGACCAGATCAGCGGCGTGCTTATCAAGTTCAAGGCCGGCAGCCCGCTCATCGGCCGCCAACTGGAGCAGATGTACAACAAACAGGGTGACAAGCTGACGTTTGCGTGGCCCATCGCCATGATCGTGGCACAGTTGTTCAACAAGATCGCGTGGTTTGACCGGGTGTTGGCGGCAGTCGCCGTGTTGGTGGCCATCGTTGCCGCCGGTTCCGTGCTGGCGAGCATCTACAATTCTATGAATGAGCGCCGGCGTGACATCGCCATCTTGCGGGCCTTGGGCGCGCGTAAAGGCACCATCTTCAGCGCTGTGGTGATGGAAGCGGCGAGCATCGGGGCCATCGGGGCGGTTGCGGGACTCGCCGTATATGGCATAATAACCATGGCTGCCGCCCAAGTCATCCGCGCCCAGACCGGTGTCGTCCTGGACGCGCTGGCCTTCAATCCGATGATGATCGGTGCGCCGCTGGGCTTGATCGCCCTGAGCGCCTTGTGTGGTGTGGTGCCGGCTTTGAAGGCTTACCGCACGAATGTTGCCGACAACCTGACGCCCGTGTCGTAGTATTTTGACTATCAAATGAAAAAGACGTTTTTCAATCTGCTCACGACGCTCTTGGGCGTTTGTGTCCTGCTCTCTCTCAGCGCCTGCAAAGGCGGCGACAAGCATGATGACCACGATCACGGGCATGATGACAAGGCACACCATCATCACCACGATCCGCCCAACGGCGGCACGGGCATCACGCTCGGGGATGAGGATGCCCACATCGAACTCCTGCGTGACCCGGCCACCGGCAAGATGAAGGCGTGGATACTCGCCCCCCACATGAGCGGTTACACGCGCGTGAAGCAGGAGTCATTCGACATCACCGCCAAAGTGGGCGAAGAAGAGAAAACGTTGACCTTCAAGGCCGTGGCCAACAGCGCCACGGGTGAGACCGTGGGCAATACCTCGCTCTTTGAGACCGAAGCAGAATGGCTCAAGACCACGGATACCTTTGAAGGCACCTTGAAGCAGCTCGATATCAAGGGTAGAATATTTAGCGGTGTCGCCTTCAATTTTCCCAAAGGGAATTGAGCGGCCGGAATGAATTGATATGGAATCTTTGAAACATAAGCGCGGCAACGCATTACTCATTGTCCTTTGTCTCGTCGTGGTCATCTCGGCAGGCGGTTTCATGTTCTGGGGCTACCGCACGAAACAGGCTTCGTTGGACGTACCGGCTGTGCCGGCGGGAGTTGAAGTGCGTGGCACGAAGATAGATGAACCGGTAGCCCCGGAGGCTCCCAGCAATGCGGTCGCAACGGCGACCGTGCCTGCTCCGGAAGTAGCGACCACGAATGCGGAAGTCGCGGCGGTCGCGACCACCAATACGCTGGCGGTGCTGGATCCAACCAAGCTGGAGAAAGTCACCATCGGCGAAGGACGTGAGTATCTCTCCGTGGGCTTTGATTACCTTTCGGGCTTTGAATACGTCATCCCGGAAGATGCTGGCACCAATACCACGGCTTCCGCCGAGGCAGAAAAAGACCAGATCCCTAAAACGGTCCGTTCTCTGAACAATCAGCGGGTGGCGCTGAAGGGCTTTATGCTCCCCCTCAAGGTGGAAGGCGGTCTCATCACGGAACTGCTCGTGATGCGTGACCAGTCCATGTGCTGCTATGGCGCGGTGCCCAAGATCAATGAGTGGGTGAGCGTGCGTATGACCAGCAAGGGCGTGAAACCCATCATGGATCAGGCGGTGACCCTCTACGGCAAGCTCAAGGTAGGCGAGATCCGGGAGAACGGCTACCTGGTCGGCATCTACGAGATGGATGGCGAAAGCATGGCGGGTCCGTTGGATCTGTAAGCACTGATAAAAAATTGACCAATAAAAAGGCCGCCGGATATTTCATCCGGCGGCCTTTTGAATTAAAGCGAACGTGCTTACTTCACGTTTGCCTTGAAGAACTTCGCAGCGCCTTCCACGAACTTGGTCGGTTCTTCGGCGAAGGACTTGTTGTCCGTCTCGATCGCCATCACGCCGTTCCACTTGGCCTTCTTCAGCTCGGCGAAGAGTCCTTTGTAATTGGCGTCGCCGGTACCGACTTCCACGTCGATGTAAACTTCTTTGTCGCCCACTTTCTCGATCTTCTTGTCCTTGAGGTGCATGTCATACACGCGGCCGTTGTAGCCCTTGAAGATCTCCGCGGCGTCAAATCCGGCCGCCGTGACCCAGCCCACATCCATGCACACGCCGATGCGGTGGTCGCGGGCATCGAGGATTTTCTTCACCGTGGCCGGGTCGCCATAGACGCTGCCTTTGCCGTGGTTGTGGATGGCGAGCTTGATGTCGTATTCCTTCACCAGCTCTTCGAGGTTGTCCCAGATGGCCATGTCGCGCGGTTCCACCACGATGAGTTTGCAGTCGAGGAATTTCGCCATCTCGAACAGCTTGCGGTTCTCCTCTTTCTTGAGCGAGGTGCCGGCCACGCCGAACGTGTAGCAGACCAGCCCTTTGCTATCGAGCACGGCCTTCTTCTTGGCCCAGTCTTCCTTGGTGCCGTTCGGGTCGATATGCTTGCCGATCATCTGGAGATACTTGATCTCGTGCTTCACGGCGAAGTCCACGAGCTGGTCGAAGGACATATTGCGGCAGCTCCAGGATTGGATGCCGAGCTTTGGCCCGGACTTGTCGGCGGCCTGGGCTGAGTTGAGCGGAGCCAGGGACAAGGCGGCCAAGGCCAGTGTTGAAAGGAGAAAACGACGTAATGATAGGGCTTTCATGAATATGATTCGGTTCCCAACGATTCAAGCGGAACGGGCGGAA
The DNA here is from genome assembly GCA_964599715.1 of uncultured Verrucomicrobiota bacterium. GTDB lineage: Bacteria > Verrucomicrobiota > Verrucomicrobiia > Limisphaerales > JAEYXS01 > JAEYXS01. Next base: position 5,051 of record CAZRGY010000153.1, read on the forward strand.
TCGTCAAGGGAAAGACATTAGATAGACGGCGAAGCCCTAAAAACGTGTTCAAACCCCAAACCTTAGCAGCCAACCTGGGGAGACTTTGCTAGCTTACCACCACCAACGCGACTGCCCATGATCCTTGCACGACGTCGTGTTGCTGCCGCTGAGATACATTCCCAGCAACATCACCCCGAACACCCCCAGCCAAAAGATCACTTCCATGCACCACAATAATACCACCTTCTTAAAGGCCGGGTATTACAAAAATACCGGGCGTTTTAGAGTGCGACACAACCTGAAGAATCGTAGCGCAGGTCGTTGACCTGCTGTGTCGCCGACTGGCAGTCGGCAAGCTCTAAGTATGCTTCTCGACTCACAGATCACCGATCTGCGACACAGCAGACTTTGGAGGTCTGCGCTACAATCGAAAAAGCCGCCACGATCCCATTGACCGTGACGGCATCCCCAGTATTCCTTGGCTGTGTCTGACTTAGTGTGGTTTTCCATCTCCATCTACTTGCGGGAGGACGAAGTGGTTGGCCTTGGTCCCGTAGCTTTGCTCGCTGAGCCGCAATTGCTCCTGGATGTTTTCATTGCCGCCCGAACCCATGCCGCCATCGCTGCGAAGGTAGACACCGACACTGCCGTGCATGGGTGCGGTGTATTGTCCGACCAGCTTGGACCAGACCACGGTGTTGGTGCCCATGGCCGTGATGTTCGTGGCGTAGCGGTAGTATAACGATTTATCATCGGGGCCCAGATGCCGGTCACCGAAGAGGATGGAGGAGGGCTTGGTCTCATCCGCTTCGAGGCCGATGAAGTAACTGAGGGCGGCATTCTGCTTGCCCGGTTCCTGAAAGCCCCGTCCGACCTCATCAGTGAAGTCCAATGCTTCGTTGGCTTTCCGTAGCACATCACCGGGACAGATGAGGAGTTTGGAAGAGCCGATCTCTTCGGAGAACATCTGGAAATGCTTCCACGTATCCATCCAGTTGTTGTTATTCTTCAGTGAACTGCCCTGAACCTTGTAGGGGTAGTTCTGGTCGTGGTCATTCGCGAAGACCTTGATCGCGAGGCCCAACTGTTTCTGGTTGTTGATGCATTGCGTCTTAACTGCCTGCTTCTTGGCATTGGCCAGCGCAGGCAGGAGTAATCCCGCCAAGATGCTGATGATGGCGATGACGACCAGCAGCTCGATGAGCGTGAAGGCCGAGCGATGGGCATAGTACGTCTGTGTTTTCATAAGAGACCTCACGGAGTTTGAAGTTTCGGTGGCGGGACTCTGGCACCGCTGCCAGAGCTGATATGTCACCTTGATTTCTAATTAGCATCGCCCGTGCCAGCACATAAAAATGGGCATAAATGGCCGAATCACGCAGGTTTCATCTCGATGGGCGTCGCCGTTCACGCGTAGTGCGTGAGATTTGAACCGTAAGAATATTAAGATCGTAACATTTTTGATTGTCCGGCTGCGTCCGTTCGTCCTAACTCATAGATATCAGCTATGAAAAATATCAGCCGCCGTTCTTTTCTTCGTCTTTCCGCGGGTTCCGGATTGCTGGCCGCCAGTGCCGGTTCATTCATCGCCTCGCCGGCCGCCCTCGCCATTGAACCGGTGAACCGTGCGGGCAAACCGCGTTTCCTGCTCAGTCTCGCCGCGTATGGCTTCCGCGAATATTTCGAATGGATGCGTGGCAAACAGAAAACCATCGCCGACGCGGGCAAGAAGATGGACATGTTCAAGTTTGTCGATTACTGCGCGGATCACGATTGCGAAGGCGCGGAGCTGACGAGCTATTTCTTCGATCCAGCGACGACGACGGATGATCTCCTGAAGCTGCGCCGCCACGCCTTCTTGCGCGGAGTGATGATCAGCGGCAGTGCAGTGGGCAACAACTTCGCCCGCCCGAAAGGCAAGGAGCTGGACGACGAGATCGCCGATGTAAAGAAATGGATTGATCAAGCTTCAGTCCTCGGCGCACCGCATATACGTGTGTTTGCTGGTTCGCCACCCAAAGGCACGGATGAAGCCACCGCCTTGAAGAACTGCATCGCTGCCCTCGAGGAGTGCTGTGACTACGCCGGGAAGAAAGGCATCATCCTCGGTATGGAGAACCATGGCGGCATCGTGACGCTGCCGGAGCAACTACTGAGCATGGTGAAAGCAGTGAAGAGTCCCTGGCTGGGCATCAATCTGGACACGGGAAATTTCCGTACGGAAGATCCGTATGGGGATCTGGCCAAGTGCGCGCCTTATGCCGTGAACGTGCAGGTCAAAGTGGAGATCCAGAAAGGTCCGAAAGCGCCCAAGGAGCACGCTGATATCAAGCGCCTGATGAAGATCCTGAAGGATGCGAATTACCAGGGGTTTGTGGCGCTGGAATACGAGGCCAAGCCCGATCCATACGATGCCATTCCGAAGCATCTGGAGGAGTTGCGCACGGCTTTCGCGTGAGTTGAGGGCAGATCTTGAAGACGGGGCCCGCCTGATTTCAGGCGGGCCTTTTTATTGTGCCACGCCCACCAGACTTGCTCCAGAAGCGATATCTGTTAGACTTGGCTCATCTTTCGACAGAACGGTTTTCTGACGGACGGCATTGCGAGGTGCCGTTACAATGAACGCAATCTCTTAAAGTATTTTAACGATGACATGTATGCTGGCGCAAACGATCGCGCCTTTATCTACCGCGTGGGCACAAAGCGATTTTTTGGGCATTGAGTTGTGGCAGTATTTCAGTGCGCTGGCGATCTTGCTGGCGGGTTTCCTGCTGAAACGGTTTCTGGAGGTAGTGGTCATCCGCTGGTTGGTGAAGCTCTTTTCCAAGACCTCCATGAAATATGACGAACTGGTGGTCGAGGCGTTGGGTCGGCCGCTCAGTGCTTTTGTCATCGTCGGTTGTATCCATGCTTCCGCCTTCATTTTGGCCCTGAAGGTCGCCCCGGGCAGCATCGATTTTCTCACGGTCATCAAGAAGAGTTATCTGGTGGCCGTGGGGGTGTTGATCGTGTGGGCGGCGTACCGGCTCGTGGATGTGATGGCCGTCTATCTGGATGATGTGGCGGCGGGCAAGGATGATACCTTGCGCGGCCAGTTCATGCCGCTCATCAAACAGGCGTTGCGCGTCTTCACGATCATCGTCGGCACCCTGACGATTCTTGCCACGCTGGATGTTGATGTCATCGGTCTGCTGGCGGGTCTGGGCATCGGCGGTATCGCGATCGCGCTGGCAGCACAGGATTCGGTGGGTAATCTCATCGGCACCATCAGCGTGCTGGCTGACCGGCCCTTCAAGGTCGGTGACTGGATCATCGTTGGTGACAAGGTGGACGGCTACGTGGAAGAGATCGGCTTCCGCTCGACCAAGGTCCGTACCTGGCCCAAGACGTTGATGTCCATCCCGAACAAAACCATCGCGACTGAAGTCATCGACAACTGGTCCCAGATGCCCAAACGACGGGTAAAGATGAACGTGGGCGTGACCTATTCCACCACGCCGGAACAGATGGAGCAGTTGCTGGAGGATATCCGCGAAATCCTGCGGCAGGATAAGGAAGTGGATCAGGATTTCTACCTGGTACGGTTCACCGATTTCGGCGCCAGCTCATTGGATATCTTGCTCTACTACTTCACGGTGCCTACCGGCTGGGATGATCACCTGGCGGTGCGCGAGCGGATCAATCTCAAGATCATGCACGCAGTGAAGAAGCAGGGGCTTTCCATCGCCTTTCCGACGCGCTCCATCCACATCGAGAGCACGCCGCCGGGATTGGATTTGGCGGGCGGAAGACCGGGA
>CAZRGY010000154.1:0-3968 GCA_964599715.1 uncultured Verrucomicrobiota bacterium
ACGATTTAATCAAAATGCGAAGGGGAGAAGTGCGAGGGGCGTTGCCCCTCGCTGGTATGTGGCCGGGCCCTTGGCCCTCCGGTGGAGCGCGGCTTTTAAGCCGCTTCAACTCCCGATAACTCCAACATCTCCAAACTATCCGTGCACTGCGGACTGTCGAAAGCTGAAGCGATCCCGCATGCGGGACCGCGGTCCGCAGGCAACGGACGGCGACACGCCGTCCCTCCCGCGACTCTCCCATATAGAGGCATTTTTTGCGGTCTTTGTGCCTCTTTGCGGCAAATCATCGGGGTGTTTCTTGTTTGCGGGTTGGCGCACAAGTTAAGGGTTTGACTTTTGTCGGGGCGGGATTGAAGACTTCCGGCTTCGAGCAACAGTGTCGTACCTTGAGCATCCGTAAGGGCGGAATGATCGGGCTGAAGTTTCGTGCTGCCGTGATGAGCCGGAAACACTGGAGCCGTAAGTCGTATCTAATGAGTGACCAGTCGCCATCTGGCGGAGCCGATCCGCAGTGGGAAATCGCCGACCTGAAACGCCGTTTGCAAGCGGCGGAAGCCCGGTTGGCCGCCGCCCAAGCCACTTCCACTTCCACCTCGCCCGAGGTATTACCCTCGCTCGCCGAACAGGAGCGCAGCCAGCTTTTCAATCTCTCCCTGGACATGCTGTGTGTGGCGGGCTTTGACGGCATGCTCAAACAGGTGAACCCGGCGTGGACGGCGTGCCTGGGCTGGAGCGCAGAGGAGCTGACGAGCTGCAGGATGATCGAATACATTTTGCCCGAGGACCGCGAGGCGACGCGGCAGGTCCGGGAGCGGATCTATGCGGGTGAGCCGGTGCGGGGGTTCCAGAACCGTTACCGGTGCAAGGATGGCTCGTATCGCTGGCTCTCGTGGAATGTCTATCCGGTGAAGGGGGAGCAGAAGGTTTTTGCGGTGGCGCGGGATGTGACGCAGCAGCGGGAGGCGGAGGAGCGGTTGGTGCAGCAGGCGGCGCTGCTGGATGAGGCGCATGAGGCCATCCTGGTGAAGGATCTGGATGACCGGATCGTCTATTGGAACAAGGGCGCGGAGCGGACGTACGGTTGGACGGCGGCGGAAGTGCTGGGCCGCACCTCGGTGGAGTTGTTCCAGTTGGATGCGTTGCGTTACCAACAGGCGCGGGCGGTTTTGTTGTCGCATGATGCGTGGCGCGGGGAGTGGATGAAGCGGGCGAAGGATGGCCGGGAGTTGCACGTGGATGTGCGGTGGACGTTGGTGCGGGATGCCCAAGGCCAGCCGAAGTCCATCTTCGCCATCGACGCAGATGTGACGGAAAAAAAGCGGCTGGAGGCGCAGTTCTTCCGGTCGCAACGGATGGATAGCATCGGCACGCTGGCGGGCGGGATGGCGCATGACTTGAACAATGTGCTGGCGCCGATCTTGATGTCCGTGGAGATCTTGAAGGAGATGGTGACGGATGCGGAGGGGTTGATGATGCTGGACCGTTTGCAAGGCAGTGCGCAACGCGGCGCGGATCTGGTGCAGCAGGTGCTGGCTTTCGCCCGCGGGGTGACAGGGCAGCGGTTGGAGGTGAACGTGGGGCATCTGCTGCGCGATATCCAGCATGTCATCCGCGAGACTTTCCCGAAGAACATCCAGATGCTGATGCGCCCGGGTGAGGGTGTGTGGCCGGTGAATGGTGACCCCACGCAGTTGCATCAGGTGTTCCTGAACCTCTGCGTGAACGCGCGGGATGCCATGCCGCTGGGCGGTCGCCTGGAATTGCGCACGGAGAACATCGAGATCGACGAGGCGAGCGCGGCGTTGCTCGAGAATCTGAAGCCCGGCCCGTATGTGGTGGTGGAGGTGATGGATACGGGGACGGGGATACCGTTTGAATTACGCGAACGCATTTTCGAGCCGTTCTTCACCACGAAAGAATTTGGCAAGGGGACCGGGCTGGGATTGTCCACGGTGATGGCGATCGTCCGCAGCCATGGCGGGTTTGTGGATCTGTATAGCGAGCCGGGCAAGGAAACGCGGTTCAAGGTGTATCTGCCCGCCTTGCCAGTGGTGCCTCAGGCGGAACCAGTGCGGACGCGGACGTCACGCCTGCCGAAAGGCCGGGGCGAAGCGGTGCTGGTGGTGGACGACGAGGAGTGCATCCGCACGGTGGCGATGAGTATGCTGGGGCGCTATGGATATGAGGTCATCCTCGCCGAGGACGGCGCGCAAGCGGTGAAGATGTACCATGAGCATCGGGAGAAGATCGCGGTGGTCATCACCGATATGGCGATGCCGGTGATGGACGGCCCGGCGACGATCGTGGCGCTGCGCGCGATGAATCCGGAGGTGAAGATCATCGTGTCCAGCGGCCATGCGAGCACGGGTGGGGTGCAGCATTTCATCCCGAAGCCGTACACGGCGGAGACCTTGCTGACGACGCTCGCCGAAGTCATCAACGAGAAGAATTAAGGGCGGACGGGGCCTCAGCCCTTCTCGATGCAGGCGTAGGCGTTGTGGTTGTGGATGCTCTCGTAGTTCTCGGCTTCCACCTTATACCAGGTGATGTCCGTGTTGCCGTTCAACTTGGTGACGACATTGCGCACGAGGTCTTCCACGAAGACGGGATTTTCGTAGGCGCGCTCGGTGACGGCCTTTTCGTCCTGACGCTTGAGGAGGGAGTAGAGTTCGCTGCTGGCGGAACTTTCCACGAGCGAGATGACGTCCTCGATCCAGATGATCTGCTCGCTCTTGATCTGGACGGTGACGGTGCCGCGCTGGTTGTGCGCCCCATACTTGCTGATGGCCTTGGAGCACGGGCAAAGCGTGGTCACGGGAATCATGACGGTGAGCATGAGCTCGACCTCATCGCCACAAGCGGCGGCATCGAAACGCGCGGTGTAATCCATCACGCTCTCGAGGCCGGAGACGGGAGCCTTCTTCGTGAGGAAGAAGGGGAACTCCATCTCAAGGTGCGCGGTCTGCGCGTGGAGCTTGGCCTGCATGGCCTTGAGGATGTCCGTGATGTTCTCCACGTGCACGATGTTGCCATGGGCGTTCAGCACCTCCACGAAGCGGCTCATGTGGGTGCCCTTGAACTCCTTGGGCAGGTCCACATACATGCCGATGGTGGCGATGGTGTTCTGCGTGCTGTGCGCCTTGTCCCGGATGACGATGGGAAAGCGCAGCCCGCGAACGCCGACCTTGTCGATCCGCAATTCGCGGTGGTCGGGTTCGTTCTGTTTGTCGTGCAGTTGATGCTTTTGCATCGTCAAAGTGTCACTCATGAGCCGTTACGTCGTCAGCCGAAGGTAGCAGGGGCGGAGGCATTTGCAAAAAGTTTCCCGAATCCCCAAAGCAGCCGGGACAGCTGCGCTACCTATGTAGCGCAAGCCTGTTACCCCGTGCCTGAGGTCGGGGCTGGCTTGCCGTCCGCGCAGGCATCTCTGCCTGCGCATGGCGGAAGCCCGTTTCCCAACCGCCATATTGGCGTCACCTGATTTTCACAATCCTTTCCTGTTCAGATAGTTGGGGAGGGGGTAAGGGAGAGTGGGTCGTTTGATGGGATGGCCGCAACACCATCCCCGACCCGCTTGCACAACATGCCCCTGCCTGACGGCCAGACCTTGCCGGGCGCGGAAGCCCGAGACGGTTTCCGCGAGGGCAGCGTCGCCTTCGGCCCCGAACTTGCCCGGCCTATTTACCCATGAACCTAGCCCCTGAAATCCAAAGCGCCCCCTCCATTGGCAGCCGTGTCCTCTCGCGTGGTTCCTCACGCGGGTTGTATCAGGTCCGCCTTGCGGGCAGCCGTGCGGATATCCAAGCCGCGCAGAGCCTGCGCTTCCAGGTCTTCAACCTCGAGATGAACGAAGGCCTGGAGCAATCCTTCGCGACCGGTCGCGATGCCGATCCTTTTGACGACGTGTGCGATCACCTCCTCGTGGAAGATCGTCAGACCGGTTCCGTGGTGGGCACCTATCGTTTGCA
>CAZRGY010000154.1:4068-8799 GCA_964599715.1 uncultured Verrucomicrobiota bacterium
CTCGCGCCCGCCGAGTTCATCACCAAACCCGTTGCGGGCTGGGAATGTCCGCTCGATGAGCTTAGCTCTGAGCCCGTTAAGGTGCCGAAGCTCCTGACCGCCTACCTCTCCATCGGTGCGCGCATCTGCGGCCAGCCCGCCATCGATCGCGAGTTCAACACCATCGATTTCCTGACCGTGATGGATCTGGAACGGGTCAGAAGGTAGGGCTCGCTGGCCTCAGCGGGCCGCTGACGAAGCCTGTCGTTTACTATTAGCTTCTGGGTCATGGCTACTATAGTGTCGGCCACACATAGTGAAGTGGTGAATAACGGCCTCACCCGCACAATCCCGCCACATCCGCCACAAACGCCTCGATATCCTCCGTGGTCGTGTCCCACGAGCAGACGAGGCGACAACCGCAATCACCGAAGGTGGTGTAAAATTTCCACCCCTTCGCATACATCGCCTCGATGACCGGCTTGGGCATCTCCACGAAGACCATGTTCGTCTCCGTCTTCACCTCCAGCCGCAGGCCGGGCAGATCGCGTAGCTTCGTCTCCAGCAGCTTCGCCATCGCGTTCGCGTGTCCGGCGTGCTTGAGCCAGACACCGTTTTGCAGCACACCTAGCCACGGCGCGGACATGAACCGCATCTTGGAGCAGAGCTGGCCTGCCTGCTTGCAGCGGTAGTCGAACTCATACGCCATCTCTTTGTTGAAGAAAACCACAGCCTCGCCCACGTGCAGGCCGTTCTTCGTGCCGCCGAAGCACAACACATCCACGCCCGCCTGCCACGTGATCTCCTTGGGCGCGACCTTCAACGCGGCGACAGCGTTCGCGAAACGTGCACCGTCCATCTGGATCTTCACATGATGCTTCCGCGCCACGGCCCAGATGGCTTTCAACTCCTCCGGCGTATAGACCGCACCAAACTCCGTCGATTGCGTGAGGCTGATGGCCTTCGGCTTCGGATAATGGATGTCATTCCGGCGCGTGATGACGTGTTCGATATCCGCCGCGCTCATCTTGCCGTTCGGGCCGGAGACGAGTTGCAACTTGGTGCCGTTGGAGAAGAACTCCGGCGCACCGCACTCATGCGTCTCGATATGCGCCGTCTCATGCGCGATGATGCTGTGATACGACTGGCAGGTGGACGCGAGCGACAGGGAATTCGCCGCCGTGCCGCTGAAGGCGAAGAACACTTCGCACTCGGTCTCGAATATCTCGCGGATGAGATCGGAGGCTTTACGCGTCCATTCATCCTCACCGTAGGCGGGGCAATGGCCGGTGTTGGCTTCCTGCAAAGCCTGCCAGGCTTCCGGGCAGATGCCCGCATAATTGTCGCTGGCGAAGTGACGCGTGCGTTTCGGGGAGTTAGGCATAAGTTTACTTCAAAAGATATTCTTGCAAGAACATGATGGTCGCGAGGAATTGCGTGTCCGCGTTCTTCTTTTTGCCGAAGCCGTGGCCTTCGTCCTTGGCCATCATGTACCACACCTTGCCGCCGTTCTTGCGGATGGCTTCCACCATCTGCTCAGCCTCGGTGTAAGGCACGCGCGGGTCTTGCTGGCCTTGCACCACGAAGAGCGGCTTCTTGATTTTGTTTGCGTTGCGATTGGGCGAAATCTTTTCCAAGAACTCGCGCATCTTCGGATCGCGTTCATCACCATATTCCACGCGGCGCAGATCACGGCGATAGTCCTGCGTGTTGTTCAGGAAGGTGACGAAGTTCGAGATGCCCACGATGTCATTACCGCAGCGCAGACGGTCGTTGTAATGCACCATGCTCGCGAGCGTCATATAGCCGCCGTAGCTGCCACCCATCACCGCGATGCGCTGTTTGTCGAGCTTGGCATCGCGATCGATCCAATCGAGGAACGTGCCGATGTCCTTCACGGAATCCTCGCGTTTAAAACCGTTATCCAGCGTGAGGAAGGTTTTCCCGTAACCCGCCGAGCCGCGCACATTGGTATAGAGCAGGGCGACGCCCATCTCGTTCAGGTAATAGTTCATGCGCGCCTGGAAGCGCGGGCGCGACTGGCTCTCCGGTCCGCCGTGGATATACACGATGACCGGACGCGGCCCCGGGAACTTCTTCGCATCGGGACGATAGATGAAGCCGGATATCTCAAGCCAATCAAAACTCTTTACCCGGATCATCTCAGGCTCAGGGAACTGCGAGGCGTCCAATCCGCCCGTTTCACTCTCCGTCCAGCGCTCCACCTTGCCGCTCTTCACATCGAGCGAGTAGATGTCATACGGCGCTTTCGAGGAGCTGAGGTTGAAGGCGAGATCGCGATTGTTCTCATGCCAGCTCAGGCCGGAAACGGTGCCGATGGGCAGCTTCGGAGCCTTCAGTTCCTTGCCGGTCTTGGCATCCATGAGCCGTAAAATACCAGCCCCATCTTCATTGGTGATGTAAGCGATGGTCTTGCCATCCTTGGACAACTCGAATTCATCCACATCCCATTTGATGTGCGAGGTGTAGGGCGTGAAGATCTTGGTGGCGAGATCATAGCGGCCCAACCGCTGAAACTCTGAATCCTTATCCGCCGTGATGATCAAGCTGCGCCCGTCTTTGCTGAACTTCGCGCCACCATAGGCCACCGGTTGTGCGCCTATGGGTGTGATCAATTCCATCTTGCCGCTCTTGATGTCCAAGAGGTGCAGGTAGCTTTCATTGATGGAGACGTATTCGTAGAGCAACAGGCTCTGGTCATCTGGCGACCAATCAGCAACACCCCAACCACCGCCTTTCAATTCGATGAGTTTGCGGTCCGTCTTGGGATCTGCCGGGTCTATCAGATACAGGTCGATGTCGCGGCCCGTCCGGCGGGTCGAACCGTAAGCGATCTCTTTGCCGCTGTTCGACCACTTGGCACCCGTGTTGCGTGACTTGCCATCCGTCAGCAGCGTGGTCTGCCCGGTCCGTTGGTCGAAGCGGTAGTATTGGTAGAACTCACTCCCGCCGGTGTCTTGCGCGAACACGATGAACTCGCCGGTCTTGGGACGGAACGAACCGCCGCGTATGGATTCGGGCGAGAAAGTGAGTTGCGTGCGTGCGCCACCGGGCATCTTCACGTAGTGTAGTTGGGGCACATCCGCAAAGCGGGTGGCGATGAGCATCTCGCGCTTGGTCGGATGCCAATCGGACATGCCCGCTCCGCGAAATTCGAGATAACGTCCTACTTCACGTTGCAAGGTTTCAGGGATTTCGGGCACGCCTTCCACTACAAGATTGTCGGCAAAGGGAGCAGCAAAGAGCTGGGTGGCGGTCAGGAGACCTAATCCAAAAGCGAGATAGCGGGATGACATGCCGCTGGTTGTAGCGGAACCCGGGCTAATAGAAAATGCGAAAGAGACCGCGCGAACGGGTGGCGGCATAGGGGTCTTGGCGGGCCTTATAGGCCTTGCCGGCGGCGTTCAGATCGAACTGGCAGAGGATACCGACGGAACTGGAGCCGCGCCCATCCGAACGGATGGTATCAAACCCATAGGCGTAACCAGCCATGATCAGATACGAGCCTGAAGGTGCGCGATACATCACGCCGCCACCCGCACCGGAGTGCCAATTGCCCGGCTGATCCAGGCCGGAGACGTAATCCACAAACGCAGTGGAACCATAGGCCGTCAGGTTCCAGCGGCGCTTGGAATCCAGCGGCAACGAATATTGCACATTGAAGAGCCCGAAACGTTCGGCACTGATCTCCTGATAATAATAGCCTGGCAAATCGAGCGGGAACTCGGAGGCCAAGGGCAGGGTGGCCCCGAGGCGGTAGGCGTTGAAACGGTCGGCATTGATGCTGCCGCCACCGGTCAGGCTGAAGTTGAGGGTATGCTTCCATTCCTCCAGCGTGTAGATGAGGAGCAGGCGTCCCCAGAAGAGGTGCGAGTTGCCTTCCAGTGAACGGTCACCGGCAAAGCCGTAACGCCCGGCCTCGGTGCGAAACTGCGTCTCCTGCCAGACCGAGATCTCCATGGCCAGATCGGGAGCGAGAATCGGTTCGCGTCCACCGAACCGCAAACCACTGCGCAGATGGACGACCGTCTGGTTATCCGGCACCTGAAATCCGGCCGCCGTATCCTTGTCTGCATCGTAAAAAGACTGGTGCGCGGCCACCCGCAAGATGCCGCTCAGCGGGATGCGGTCGCCGGGATTGAAGAGGTGATAGAGATTGGCCGAGACTTCGCCGCCATGCCCGGTGAAAGACTCCTGCTTGAGATAGTTACCCCGGCGCACCTCGGAATACGAATCCGCAAAGCCGCCGCCCGCCATGCCGATGCCGATGTCCGTGTTGTCACCCAAGGCCCCTTTGATGCCCAGCTCCGTGTCCAGATACACAGGCGCGAGAGCGAGGCGAAGGGTCAGATTGGTGCGGACAAACTCTGGTTTGTTCCAGTAGTAGTAAGCGTAGCCGGCGATGGGGGATTTGCCGGTGACCATCTGGTTGTAGCCCAACTGGATCAACTGGCGCGGCTCGGGATCGATCTGGGCGGAGACACGGAAGGTAACGGAGGTAAAAAGAATCACTCCGATCAGCAAACGGACTAAACTCCCCGCGAACACATGGATGAGGTAACTGATAGGGCCTGATGGGGAAAGCCCAAAGTTATCAGGAGGACTAAATGCCCAATGACGAAATCCGAATGACGAAGGAATGAGCAATGACACAATGTCGGTTGGAGCATTGGGCATTGGGCATTTCTTTCGATATTCATCATTGGACATTCTGGCAAGCTGGTTAAGCTT
>CAZRGY010000155.1:0-8668 GCA_964599715.1 uncultured Verrucomicrobiota bacterium
TTACCGGCCCGCTCTATGGCGGGTTGATGTATTATTTCGTGCTCATGGTGCGGGGTGAAGAATGCCGGGTAGGGAATGCGTTTGCCGGGTTTGGCCCACGCTTTGTCCCGCTGATGCTGGCTGGTCTCTTGATCGCGGTGATAAGTCTGGTCTGCATGCTGCCGGGTTTAGGGGTGATGATTGCAGGGTTCATTTCTGCCGGGTTTATGAATATGCAGCCGGGGCAGTTCGAGGAGGCAATCGCGGCACTTTCCGTCGGGGTGATCTGTTTACTGGCCGTCGGCGTATTGTTGACCATTTTTGTGACTTTTGTGGTCACGATGCTGCTGCAGTTCGCCTATCCGCTGATTCTCGACAAAGGTTTGGACGTTATGGACGCCGTCAAACTCAGTATACGGCGGGGGATGAAGAAATTCGGAACGCTGTTTGCTTTGGTGTTTCTGGGAGGGATACTCAGTGTGATTGGCGCTTTGCTATGCGGTGTGGGGGCCTTGTTCACCATCCCTTGGTATTTGGGTGCTTGGGCCTATGCTTATGAAAGACTTTTTCCAGGTGAAACATCCAAACCGAACATCGATTGAGTCGAGTTTGGCCAAACTGGTCATATAGCAAATGCGCACGCGGACATTGCCACCAGCGGGGCCCGCTGATAGAACTCCCCGCGTGTCAACGAGTTCGCCCGCAAGTTTGTGGAAAGCGCTAAGCTCCGGCCGGAAGTTCATCCTGATCGCCGGACCGTGTGTCATCGAGAGTGAAGCGCTCAGTTTGAAGATCGGTTCCAGTCTTAAAAAGACCTGTGACCGGCTCGGCATCCTGTATGTTTTCAAGGCCAGCTACGACAAGGCCAACCGCACCTCCGGCCAGTCATTCCGCGGGCCCGGCATCGAAGAAGGCCTCGCGACCTTGCGTCGTATCGGTGACAAACTGCGGGTTCCGGTTTTGACGGATATCCACACGGAAGAGCAGGCGCGTTTGGCCGGGAAGTTCGTCGATATCCTCCAGATACCTGCATTTCTGTGCCGCCAAACGGATTTGATCCAAGCCGCCGTGGAAACCGGGCGCGTGGTGAATGTGAAGAAAGGCCAGTTCCTTTCACCCAAGGAAATGGGGCAGGTGGTGAAGAAAGCCGGAGAATTTGGCGGCAACAAACTGTTGCTGACCGAGCGCGGCACTACTTTTGGTTATAACAACTTGGTGGCTGACATGCGCTCCATGCCCATCATGAAGCAGCTCGGTTTCCCGATCATCTTTGACGCTACTCATTCGGTGCAGTTGCCCGGTGGCGGTGGTGACAAGTCAGCCGGTCAACGGGAGTTCGCTCCGGTGTTGGCGCGTTGTGCGGTGGCGGCGGGAGCGGATGGTGTATTCATCGAGACGCATCCGGAGCCGGATATGGCCTTGAGCGATGGACCCAATATGGTGCCGCTGGCAGATATGCCGAAGGTGTTGAAGACGCTGCTCAAGGTGCGTGCAGCGGTGAAATGAAAATGACTAATGACCAAATCCGAATGACGAAGGAATGTCCAATATCGAAGCCCGAAACAAATAGCTGCGTTTCATTGGTCATTGCTGATTCGTCATTCCTTGGTCATCCGGGTTTCGTCATTGAGAATTATTTACAATGAGTCTTTCCAAAGCAGCCCAAACCAAACGTCTGAAAGCCATCCGCCTCTTTCTTTGCGATGTGGATGGGGTGCTGACGGATGGCACCATCACCATGGGGAATGGCGTTGAGTTGAAGCGTTTCAGCATCCAAGATGGCTTGGGACTGCGCCTCTTGCAGAAGGAAGGCATCAAGGTTGGCTGGATCTCTAATCGTCCATCCTCCGCGACTATTGAGCGCGCCAAAGATTTGAAGGTAGATTACCTGCATCAGCAAAAGTCCGGCACCAAGACTCAAGCGGCCGAGGATATGATGAAGCAGGCCGGAGTCACTTGGGAGCAGGTCTGTTACATGGGGGATGACATCGTAGACTTGGCGGTTTTGAAGCGCGCCGGGTTCGCCGCTGCGGTGGCAAATGCCATTGCCGAGGCGAAGGATGTCGCGCACTATGTCACGAAAGCCCACGGCGGTAATGGTGCTGTGCGCGAGGTTTGCGAACTTATCCTCAAAGCGCAGGGCTATTGGAAACCCTTGGTGGACGAGTATTCAGTATGATGAAACGCCCGAACAGATGGATGCGGACAGCCTGGCTCCTGCTGGTGCTGGGCGGAATTTCTACGAGCCTGCTGTGGGTCTCGGCGCAGCCCCAGATGGGTGGCCGGGGCAAGGACATCAAGATTCCCGGCTACGACAGCCAGAACCGCTTGAATTCACTGATCTTTGCCAAGGAGGGTATGCCCAAAGGGGATCAATTGATTGAGATCACGGGATTGCGGGCCGAGACTTACAGTTACGATACCGGCGTGAAAATGACGAACATGATCGTGAACGCCACGAACTGTCTGTACAACCAGAAACTGAAAGTGGCCACTTCGGACAAGGCGGTGGAGGCCACCAGTGGTGATGGCAAATTGAAGCTTTCGGGGGTCGGTTTTCGATATCAGCAAACGGAATCAAAATTGATCCTGTCCAACCGGGTCAGGGCGGTGATCAGCCGGGAACTTTTTGAGAAAGAAGAAGGGAAATAAGCATGAAGAAACTGTTTTGGCTAATGACGATCATGGTCGGTCTGGTTTTGGGGCATGAAGTTTCCGCCCAAGAGGCTGCCAAGAAGCAACCCTTGGAGATCCTCAGTGATTACTTCGAGTTCAGCACCACGAACCATATCGCCGTCTTCAAAGGCAATGTCATCGTGAATGACCCGCCGGAGACCAAGATACATTGCGATGAGCTGACGGTGCATCTGACCGTGGACAACAGCCGTCTTGAGGTCATCTACGCCGAGGGCAATGTGAAGATCGATGTGGTGGACAAGGACGGCAAGAAGACCGCCACCGGCAAGCATGCCACCTTTGACGTGCAGTCCAATGTGCTTACCCTGACTGGCGACCCGACCATCACCACCACTTTCGGAACGCTTAAAGACGCCGAGAAGGTCATTTTGGACCGGGCTAATGGAGTGATGAAAACAATCGGTCGCAACCGGATGACCATCGACCAGCAGAGCCTGGAAAAATCAGGTCCCAAGAAGTAGATTGTCCCGGTTGGAAAGCCTCGCGGTAGTTTTATCAAATGAGCCTGTTGCGCACTGAAAATCTGGCCAAAGAGTATGGCCGCCGCCGCGTCGTCAATGGCGTGTCCATCAAGGTCGAGCCCGGTGAGATCGTCGGGTTGCTCGGGCCGAACGGGGCAGGGAAGACCACTTCCTTTAATATGGTAGTAGGGGTGGTGCGGCCGGATGAAGGCAAGGTCGTCTTTGAGGACAAAGAGATCACCAATTTGCCCATCCATCAGCGAGCCCGCTTGGGTATCGGTTATCTGACCCAAGAGCCATCGGTCTTTCGCAAACTTTCGGTGGAAGAGAATATCATGGCCATCTTGGAGACCTGCAAACTTTCCAAGGAAGAGCAGAAAGTCCGCCTCAAATACCTGTTGGAAGAGCTGGACCTGACCTCGCTGGCCAAGAGCAAGGCTTACCAGTTGAGCGGTGGTGAGAAGCGGCGACTGGAAATCACCCGTGCTTTGGTGACGAGTCCCAAATTGCTTTTGCTGGATGAGCCGTTGGCCGGTATCGACCCGATCGCCCAATATGAGGTGAGCAAAATCACCAAGCGCCTGAAAGACCGGGGCTTGGGCGTGCTCATCACAGACCATAGCGTGCGGGAAATGCTGAAGCTCATTGACCGCGGGTATATCATTCACAAGGGTGAAGTACTGGTGCAGGGGACGGCGGAGTTTCTCGCCAACGACCCCAAAGCACGCGAGATTTACTTGGGGCCTGATTTTAACATGTAGCGAACCCGGCAACCGCAGACATCATGGACAAGAAAACATTGAAACGCGATGTCGTCACGGTGGAGCAGTTTTACACCACCTACCGTGGTGATTTGGAATTGCGGCTGATAGCCGGGGCCAGTGGATTGCAGAAGGTCATCAAGGAACCGACCGTGAACCGGCCCGGTCTGGCCATCGCCGGTTTCACGCGCTACTTCGCCAGCAAGCGTATCCAGGTCATCGGCAGTGCGGAATCCACTTTCCTCAAGTCCCTGAGTGCCGAAGAGCGGGAAGCGCGTTACACGAAGCTGTTTTCCTACCGGGTGCCTTGCATCGTCTATTCGAGGAATATCCAACCGGACAAGCAGCTCTTGAAGGCGGCGGAAAAAGCCAATGTGCCGATTTTCCGCACCCCGCTCATCACCATGCGCTTCATCAATCTGGCGACCCTGTCGCTCGAGTGGATGTTCGCCCCCCGTGGTACGGAGATGGGCAGCATGGTGGATATCTTGGGCATGGGCGTGATCGTGAAGGGCGAGAGCGGTATCGGCAAAAGCGAGTGTGTGCTGGCCCTGATTGAGCGCGGTTACAGCTTGGTGGCGGATGACATCACCAAGGTCACCTTGATCGATGGCCGCCGGGTTGTCGGCACCAGTGCAGAGGTTACCCGCGACCACATGGAGGTCCGGGGTATCGGTATCATCAATGTCGCCCAGATGTTCGGCGTGAAGGCCATCCGCCGGGATAAGCAGGTGGATCTGGTGGTCAGTTTGAAGACTTGGAACGATGTCCCCAACGTGGATCGTCTGGGGATGGACGAAGATGTTGTGAAGATTTTGGATGTCGATATCCCGCATGTGACCATCCCGGTGAGGCCGGGCCGGGATATCGCTCGATTGGTGGAAGTGGCTGCGCTGCAACAGCAATTGAAGGCTGCCGGGCATAATGCGGCGGAGGAATTGAACGAGCGGCTCATCGCCCGCATGGCCAAGGGAGTATCTTTATGAAATCTCTTGGCAGGTCGCCCCTGAGACTTACATATTACCGCCGCGGATGAGCAGCACGCGAAAATCATCGGATAAAGACGATATGGTGACGAAGGAACTGACAGTCATCAACAAGTTGGGCATTCACGCACGGCCGGCGGCCATGTTCGTGAAGGTCGCCAACCGGTTTGACTGTGACATCTTCGTCGAGAAGGACGGCGAGCAAGTGAACGGCAAGAGCATCATGGGCCTCATGATGTTGGCGGCCGGTCCCAGCAGCCGGATAGTCATCCAGGCGCAGGGGGCTGATGCCGAGCAGGCCGTGCTGGAGATCGAAGCGTTGCTCAAGCGCAAGTTCGACGAGGAATAAAGCTTCCGGTCAGGGCTTCGGAGGGGTTTCAGGACGTAAAAGGCTTGGAACTTGTTTTCCCCATACCTAATCTTCGCCGCATGTCTGCGGATTTTGACATCCATTACGTGGCCAATCTGGCCCGCATCGCTTTGACGCCGGAAGAGGAAGCCAAACTGGGCAGCCAGCTCGGTGGCGTCCTGCAATACATCGAGAAGCTCGGCGAACTGGATGTCAGCGCCGTGGAGCCTACCGCGCACGCCTTTCCGGTGGTGAACGTGACGCGGGCGGACGAGGTGCAACCCTCCATCCCTCACGAGGATGCCCTGAAGAACGCCCCTTCCAAGGGCGCCGGCCTCTTTCTGGTCCCCAAGATCGTGGAGTAACGCTTTCTGCTTTCCCTCATGCTGAACCGATTGACCATTTCTGAAGTCACCGCGCAGCTTTCCCGTCGGGAAACGAGTGCCCGCGAAGTGACCCAAGCCTGTCTGGACCAGATCCAACGCGTAGACGGCCAGGTAAAGGCCTTCCTGAGCTACAATGCAGAAGACGCCTTGGCCCAAGCAGCCGCGGTGGACGCTGCCATCGCCAATGGAGCGAATCCCACCGACAAGCCTTTGCTCGGCGTGCCGATCGCCTTGAAGGATGTGCTGAGCGTGAAAGGGCAGCCGCTGGGCTGTGCCTCCAAGATTCTCGACGGATTCACCTCGGTCTATGATGCGACAGTGGTGGAGAAGCTGAAGGCGGCAGGCGCGATCGTGTTTGGCCGCTTGAACATGGACGAGTTCGCCATGGGCAGCTCCACCGAGAACTCGGCTTATTTCACCACGCGCAATCCTTGGGATACGGAGCGGATTCCCGGTGGTTCCTCTGGTGGCTCGGCAGCATCCGTGGCGGCAGACGAGTGTATCGCCAGCTTGGGATCGGATACGGGTGGTTCCATCCGGCAACCGGCCGCCTTGTGTGGTTGCGTGGGGTTGAAGCCGACTTATGGACGCGTATCGCGTTATGGTCTGGTGGCCTTCGCTTCCTCGCTCGATCAGATCGGGCCGTTCACCAAAGACGTGCGGGATGCGGCGACCTTGCTGGAAGTCATCAGCGGACATGATCTGCGGGATTCGACCAGCATTCCGCAACCCGTTCCGCATTATCGCTCTGCCCTGAGCGGGGATATCAAGGGGCTGAAGATCGGTCTGGCCAAGGAATACATGGTCGGCGGTCTGGACCCCGAGGTGAAGGCCTCGGTAGATGCCGCGGTGAAGCAGCTCGAATCCATGGGCGCCGAAGTGGTGGAGGTGAGCCTGCCGCATACGGAATACGCGGTGGCGACCTACTATATCGTGGCTACGGCCGAAGCGAGCGCCAACCTCGCGCGCTTTGATGGCATCCGTTACAGCAAGCGCGTGGATGGTATCAATCCTGCCGAGCTTTATAAGAACACGCGTGGTGCGGGCTTTGGTCCGGAAGTGAAGCGTCGGGTCATCCTTGGTACGTATGTTTTGAGCAGCGGTTACTACGATGCCTTTTATCTGCGCGCTCAAAAGGTCCGCACGCTCATCCGTCAGGACTTTGACAAGGCGTTTGAGAAGGTGGATGTCATCGTGACGCCTACGACACCTACGGCGGCCTTCAAGGCAGCTGAGAAAGCGGCTGACCCGTTGCAGATGTATCTCTCGGACATCTTCACCATCTCCTGCAATCTGGCGGGTAATTGCGGTATCAGCCTGCCGTGCGGATTTACGAAGGAACCGAAGCTGCCCATCGGCCTGCAGATGTTGGGCAAGCCATTCGGTGAGGAAACCCTGCTACGCATCGCCCATGCTTACGAGCAGGCGACGGGTTGGCACAAAGAAAAATCTCCTTTCAGCAAGTAACGCTCATGGAATACGAAGCGGTCATCGGGCTGGAGACACACGTCCAGCTCAAAACAAAGTCGAAGATGTGGTGTGGTTGCGCGAACAGCTATGGCGCGGAGCCGAACACCAATGTGTGTCCGGTGTGTCTGGGCATGCCGGGCGTATTGCCGGTGGCGAATGACGAAGCGCTGAAACTCACCGTGCTGACGGGCTATCTGCTGAACTGTGAGATCCCCGGTCGCGCCAAGTTCGACCGCAAAAACTATTTCTATCCGGACGTCCCGAAGAATTACCAGATCACGCAATACGACCAGCCTTCCACGAAGAATGGTTATGTGGAGTTCGAGTTCGAAGGGCGACTCCAGCGCGTGCGCATCACCCGTGCGCACTTGGAAGAAGACGTCAGCAAGAATTCCCATTTTGACCGTCATAGCGGCGTTGATTGCAATCGCGCCGGGGTGCCATTGCTGGAGATCGTTTCCGAGCCGGATATCACCAGCCCGGATATGGCGTATGCCTATCTGAATGCCTTGAAAGATATCCTGACCTACGGCGGTGTCAGTGATTGCGACATGGAGAAGGGCATGGTGCGCTGCGATGTGAACGTGAGCGTGCGGCCCAAGGGGACGACAGCGCTGGGGGCCAAGATCGAGATCAAGAACATGAACACCTTCAGCGGTGCCCGCAAAGCGCTGGAGTATGAGATTCCCCGCCAGATCGAAGTCCTCAACAAAGGCGGCAAGTTATTCCAGACGACGATGCGTTGGGACGACCTGAGCGGCATGACGGAAGAGATGCGCAGCAAGGAAGACGCGCATGATTACCGCTATTTTCCGGATCCGGACCTGATGCCTTTCGAGCCGACGGAAGCGTGGTTGCTGGAGGTGCAAAAGCGCGTGGTGGAACTGCCACTGGCCCGTAAACAGCGGTTCATCGAGCAGTATCAATTGCCTGCCGGGGATGCTGAGGTATTCAAGAATGACGTGGCCTTGGGCAATTACTTCGAGCCGATCGCTAAGAAGTCCAAGAACCCGAAAGGTGTGGCCAACTGGGTCATCAACAACCTGCGTGCCAAGATGGCCGAGGCGAATGAAAAATCCATCGCCGAGCAAAGTGCGATGGGCACTGCCGACCTGACACTGTTCTCGGTAAAAGATTTAAAGTTCCAGCCGGAAGCCTTTCAGGAACTGCTGGATCTGGTGGAGTCCGGCAAGATCAGCAGCAAGATCGCCCAAGATGTTTTCGCCGAGATGTTCGAGACCGGGGCAACTCCGGGCAGCATCGTGGAGAAGAAGGGACTGGCGCAGGTCAGCGATACCGGTGCGCTTGAGAAATTCTGTGATGAGGTCATCGCGGCGAATCCGAAGATCGTGGAGGATTATCGCGGAGGTAACGTCGCAGCCATCAATTCCCTCAAGGGCCAAGTGATGAAACTGA
Source organism: uncultured Verrucomicrobiota bacterium (assembly GCA_964599715.1). GTDB lineage: Bacteria > Verrucomicrobiota > Verrucomicrobiia > Limisphaerales > JAEYXS01 > JAEYXS01. The sequence continues at coordinate 8,506 of CAZRGY010000155.1, forward strand.
CTAAGGGCAAGGCAAATCCTGGTCTGGTCGGAGAGATCTTGGAAAAGAAACTGAAAGCGTAACGCTGTCAGTGATTCAGTTTACCACGGCAAGCCGTGGAACTGAGTTTTCAAGGGAGCATCCTCGTCCAATTCCAAGGACAGATAGCCACCATCCCGCAGTA
>CAZRGY010000156.1:0-8635 GCA_964599715.1 uncultured Verrucomicrobiota bacterium
TGCGGTCGAAGCCGTTTAGCGCGAGCAATTCCTCGAGTGAGGCACCGGCGGTCTTTTCCGATTTGCCTTTGGGCAGGAGCACATCGAAAAGGTTCTGCACCATGCCACGCAATTCGGGCTTATTGCGGGCGGCTGCACCGAATTTATCCAGCTCGGCCCGACGGGCGGCAGGAAGCGACTGGCGATCTAATCGCAACATGGCCGGGACGGTGAGGGCGTAGTAATTGGCCGGCATGATGGCCTCATCGCCGCTCAGCAAATCGGCCACGGTGCCGTGTTCGTTGATGCTGTAATCGAAGACCACCGGGTCCATGGCGAAGGGCAGGGCGTGTTGCAGTTCGCGCTTTGTCTCCAGCATGATCTCCAACATGCGCTTTTGCGCTTCGAGCTTACGTTCCGGCGCGAAGATGAAGCCCATGCCGCCGCCGCTCATGCCGCCGAGCATCCAGAAGCCCCAGAAATCCTGACCGAAAGCGGCTTCGGCCTTTTGGATCAGCTGTTCGGTGAAATAAGTTGAGGCCCAAGGAATGATGGTCTGGATGGGCTGGCGGAAATTGCGCGTCGTGGCAGCGCCCACTGCGCGGATGTCTCCGCGTTTGAGTGCGGCGATGACTTCATCCAAGACTCCGAGAGCTTCCTGTCGGCCATGCCATTCGGCTTCCGAGCGCAGCAGATACTTCTCAGTGACCATTTCAAGAATGGGACCGACGTTTTGGGCCATGCCACCGTGCACAACGACGAGCGAATCTTGCAAAGCCTGACGTGCAGAATCAGGGATCTCGTCACGGGTGAAGACGTGATGGGTGGGCATCAGGCGTCCGCGTGAGATGGCGAACTCAGGGTCTTCTTCATTTGCGGACACACCGGTGATCAGCTTGATGCCGGGCCAGACACCGCCAGAATCCTGCCAACCACCGCCGGAGCCGCCGAGCCATTCACCGAGCAAGGCGCGGGCGAGGACCAGACGGCGCTCTGATTCCTGCAGCGGTCCGGTAAGTGAAGCTGCCTGGCTGGTGGCACGCATGCAGACACTGATGAGCGAGCCGAGGAGATTCGTGCTTACGGCGAGGCGGGAACCTTTTGGGATGTCGTTCACGCATGAGACCAACTCCAGACCGCGGCCGGTGCCGACGATGCGGGCGAGCAGTTCTGCAAGTGATTGACCGGAGCCTTCGATGCCAGGTGGAACAATGCCGGCGGCGATGACGGCAGCCTTCAGCAGGCCGAGGTAATCTTTGGCGAAATCGAAAACATCGCTGAGCGAATTGATATCGGCCGTCGCGCCGAGGTCTACGGAGGTGAGGCGGAGGACGGGTTCATCAATAACACGGAGCCAGGCACTGACGGGCGGACGTGTGGCGGTGTCGCGACCATGCACACCTAAGTCTACGGAAATGTTCAGGACTTTTGCGCCTTCCGGGTAATCCATCCCGAGGAAAAAGATATCCGACCACGCAGAGTGCGTGAGGTCCATGCGCACGGGCGTTTGCTCGCGCAGGATGGGATAGGTGCCGTCCATAGCCCGCTGGAGCAGTTCGGGGCGGAGCCTGAGCGGTTGATCGGCGGGATGGCCCATACGGAACATCCATTGATTGCCGCGGACAGAGCGGACACTGCGCCGAACCTGATCGGCCAAAGTCTGGAAAGCGAGTCGATGGTAGGCGGCAGCGAGAGCGGAACTGATGCCGTCGTTGGGGCCTACGCTAGCTTGTGAGTTCTGAAAGATATCAATGGCTTCCTCAAAACGACGATTGAGCAGTTGCTCGTAGCCGGGGAAGGGAATCTGCGCGTTGCCGTTTTGGTCGTCAGGGCTTCCGGCCCTCAATTTTTTTGGGATATGAAAACGATGCAGCGCGTAGAGGAAGAAAAGAGCGCGAACGCGTTCGTAGAGATTTTCAGCCTGCCGACGGAAGGTGTCGAGTTCAACACACGCAGCCAGCAATTCTTCCAGACTGGCGGCGCGGGCGAATGCATCCAGCGACTGGTTGCGCGTCGTGGCGTCGGGTGAGGTGATGATGTTCAGCAAAGAACGCATGGTAAGTCAGGTTCTTTACTTGGCGCGTTGGGCGAGGAGTTCGAGCAATTGCGCGAGAACTTCCGAGCGGTCCTTGCCTTCCAGAGCGAGGGCGAGCTGGGCGGTCAGGACTCCGTAGCGCGCACCGAGGTCGTAACGATGACCAGCGACTTCATAGGCGAGGTAGTGCTCCTGCCGGGCAAGCTGGGCGAGGGCGGCGGAGAGGGGCAGTTTTTCACCGGATTTCAAAGCGTTGAGCTGTTTCTCCAAGATGGTGAAAATCTTGGGTGTTATGACGTGAAGGCCGAAGAAGCAAAGATAGTTGCCGGCTCGTAAACCGGGGACGACGAGCTGTTGCTCGGCGAGGGTGGGGGTAGGTTTCTCCAGGACATTCTGCACTTCGTAGAGGCCCTTGCCGCCGGAGACGAGTTTGCCACCGACGGCTCCGTAGTTGGGTAGCTCACGTTCTTTGGTGGGTTGGACACCGGAGACAGCGCATTCTTGCTCGGCAGCGATAGCGACCAATTGCTTGGCGCAACTGATACCGGAACTGCTGACCCAAAGATGGTCGCCGACGAGATGAAGGAAGGGTTTATCTCCCACGAAATCACGGGTGCAAAAGATGGCGTGACCGTAGCCGCGTGGTTCGTGCTGTTCAATGAACCGGACCTTGCGGGCATGTTCTCCGGAGGCGGTGGTGTAAGCGGCGGCGTCTCCCGGGGCGATAACAACGGCGATGTCCTCGCAGCCGGCACTGACGGCTTCATTCAAAAGGATATGGAGAGCGGTGCGGGATTCGCCATCCCGATCTACGAGCGTTTGCAGAGCCAAGGCTCGCTGATTGCGGCCGGCGGCGGTGATGACTGCTTTCGTGACGTCACGCATAAGTGATGAGGTGATGATGCGCAAACAGTTAGAGGAGAGGCGATGCTAAAGTTGTCGAACGACATAAGGTAACTCAGGGCGGATGAAGGAGTTCGGGAAAAAGTGTCAGGGAATCAAACACATGTTGAGGCCATCTCAGAGGTTGCAGTGCTTACAAAACTACGGGTTACCCCTGTAAGTTGTTAAAATACAACGGGGCACTTGATATAATCCGAATAATGAGCAGTATTCTGACGTCATCCCTATAGAGCCCTATGAAGTGGCATGAACTGAAGACAGGAGCAAGCAAGCTCAGGCATAGATATGTGCCTGAGGCTGAGGTGTTTTCAGAAAATGCCAGTGATGTGGCGGTTCATTTTTCAGTGATGCTTTCAATGTCACAATTTCGCGGATTTATTATTTTATTGCTCGTTGGGTTGTTGGCGGCTCAAGGGCAGGTACAGGCGGCAGACCGGAAAGCTCCTTCCGGGGCGGACATCTACCGCAAGCAATGCGCAAGTTGCCATGGTAAAATCGGGCAGGGAGTGCAGGGTAAATATGATGAGGCGCTGCACGGAGACTGGTCCATCGAGAAGCTGGCGCGGGTGATTGACAGGACGATGCCGGAGGATAAGCCGGAGACTTTGGATGCTGAGGGGTCCTTGGCGGTGGCGCGTTATATTTATGGCGCTTTTTATTCACGGGAAGCGCGAGATCGTCTGAATCCGGCCCGGGTGGATCTGGTGCACCTCACCAATCGTCAGTACGAGAACACCGTGGCGGACCTCCTGAAGGTGTTCTCTAACGACAATTCCAAGATAGGCAAAGAACGCGGGTTGGCGGCCAGCTATTACAATTCACGTAACCAAAGCAAGAAGGCATTCAGCCGGGTGGATGGACAGGTGGATTTTGATTTTGGCACCAACACTCCGGACGAACGTGTCACTTCGACGAACGAATTCGCCATCCATTGGTCGGGCTCGCTGATCGTGGAGGAGACCGGGATATACGAGTTCATTGTGAAAACGCCGAATGGCATGCGCCTTTGGGTGAACGGGCGGGACGAGCCGTTGATCGATGCGTGGGTGGCTTCTAGCGTAACGGAACACAAAGCCAGCCTCAAACTGATCGGCGGGCGGGAGTATCCGTTGTCGCTGGACATGTTCAAATTCAAGGACAAGACCACCTCGATCTCATTGCAGTGGATTCCGCCCCACGGCGCACAACAAGTCATCCCGAAGCGGAATCTGTCACCGGTGACGGTGCGGTCCACCTTTGTGCTCACGACGCCGTTTCCACCCGATGACAGCAGCGTGGGGTATGAACGCGGGATGGGGGTCTCCAAGGCTTGGGATGAGGCCACGACCCAGGCGGCCATCGAAGTGGCGAACCATATCTCCTCAAGATTGGACCGCTATGCCCGGGTCAAAGCTAACGATGCGGAGCGTGAGGCCAAGATAGAGGCATTTTGTGTGGAATTCGTGCAGGCAGCCTTTCGACGGCCTTTGACGGAGGAGCAGAAACGGACATACATCAGCAATCAACTGAAGAGTGCCAAGGATATCGAGACCGGAGTGAAGCGGGTAGTGCTGCTGGCACTGAAGTCCCCATGGTTCCTGTATCTCGGGCTGGAAGAGGACAAGGCCAATCCATACGCGGTGGCCAGCCGGTTGTCCTACGGCTTGTGGGATTCATTACCGGATAAAGAACTGCTCAAGCAGGCGGACGAAGGAAAGCTCGGCACGCCGGAGCAGGTTTCGGCTCAGGCGAAGCGGATGTTGGCGGATGCGCGGACCAAGTCCAAGGTGCAGTATTTTCTGCATCACTGGCTTCAGATGGACCACGTAGAGGACCTTTCCAAGGATAATAAGCTGTATCCCGGATTCACACCGGAAGTTATTGCCGACCTGCGTACCTCGCTGAATCTATTTTTGGAGGATGTCGTGTGGCACGAGAATGGTGATTACCGGCAGCTGCTGCTCTCAGACAACCTGTTCGTGAATGACCGTTTGGCGAAGTTTTACGGGGTGAAGACCGATGCGAGCGATGATTTTGTGAAGGTGAAGCTGGATCCGAAACAGCGTTCAGGTGTGGTGACACATCCGTATCTGCTGGCGGCGTTCTCTTATCAGAAATCGACCTCGCCGATCCATCGGGGTGTGTTCCTGACCCGGAAGATTGTTGGGCGTGCGCTGAAACCGCCGCCGGTGGCGGTGGCCTTTCAAGATGCCAATTTTTCTCCGCATTTGTCGATGCGCGAGAAGGTGGCTGAATTGACGAAAGACCAATCCTGTCAGACTTGTCATGCGGTCATCAATCCGCTGGGCTTCAGCCTTGAACTGTATGATGCGGTAGGGCGGTTCCGCACCACAGATAATGGCAAGGCGGTCGATGCGAAGACCGAGTATATCACCGATGACGGTGAAACGGTGAAACTGGCCGGGGCGCGGGATGTGGCGGAATTTGCGGTGAACGATGATCTCGCCCAGAACGGATTCATTGAGCAGCTCTTTCATCAGATTGTCAAACAGCCGGTCATGGCGTATGGTCCTGAAGTGATGGACCGTTTGCGCCAGTCGTTCATCGACTCCGGCTACAATATCCAAAAGTTGCTGGTGGAGATCACGACTCTCTCCGCCACGCACAGCGGCAAGAAATCAACGACGAACGGAAAAAAGACATGAACCAGATGCATCGCCGGGAATTTGTGAAGCGGGTCGGCCTTTCAGCCGCCGCTCTGCCTTTCCTCATGGGACTGCCGAGTCTTGGCCTCGCGGCCCCGGCCAAACCGCGCCAACGCCTGATCATCATGTTCAGCCCGAACGGAACGATCCCGGGTGCCTATTGGCCGGATGAAACAGGCAGTGATTTCAAACTGAAGGAGATCATGTCCCCGTTGGAGGGCTTCAAGGACAAGATGCTGGTCCTGAACGGTGTCTGCAACAAGGTGCGTGGTGATGGTGACAATCACATGCGCGGCATGAGCTGTTTGCTGACCGGCATCGAGCTGTTTCCAGGTAATGTGATGGGTGGTGGCGGTGCGCCTGCGGGTTGGGCGAGCGGCATCTCCATCGATCAAGAGCTCAAGAACTACTTCCAGAGCAAAGAAGAGACGAAGACACGTTTTGGTTCCTTGGAATTCGGGGTGGGAGTGACGGATCGGGCTGACCCGTGGACACGCATGTCCTATGCCGGGCCGAACCAGCCGGTGGCCCCCATCTCTGACCCGTATCAGATGTATCACAAGCTGTATGGGCAGTTGAAGGACAAGGAGAGTCTGCAAAGCGTCTTGGATGATGTGCAGGCCGACTTGAAGAAAATCCGCAAGATGATCAGTGCGGAGGATCGCCAGATGTTGGAACAGCACGAGACGCTGGTGCGGCAGATGGAGAAAGACCTGAAAGAGAGCGAGAAGAAGAAATTGATTGCCCCGGCTCCGACGCTGGATACCGGAGTGTCGGCCACTCAGAATGACGAGGTGCCGCATCTGAGCCGGATGCAGGTGGATCTGCTCATCAACAGTTTTGTGAATGACATGGCCCGGGTGGCGACGCTGCAGTACACGAAATCAGTCGGTCAGGCGCGCATGAACTGGCTGGATATCAAGGATGGTCATCACGGCCTCTCGCATGAGCCGGATAATAACGAAGACGCGAAACAGAAACTCACCAAGATCAACCAGTGGTTTGCCGGTGAGTTGAACTACCTCCTGACAAGACTGGCGGAGACGCCGGAGCCGGGAAGCACCGGCTCCATGCTCGACAATACCATGGTCATCTGGACGAACGAGCTGGGTAAAGGCAACTCACACACGCTGGACAATATCCCTTTCGTGATGGCTGGTGGTGGCTTCGGATTCCAGATGGGCCGCTCGCTCAAGCTGGACAAGGTGCCGCACAACCGCCTGCACCTGGCGCTGGCGCATGCGGTGGGGCATCGCATCGAGACGTTTGGCAAGAAGGAACTTTGCAGTGCCGGACCGCTCGATTTGAGCTAGGAGTCTAAACAACTGGAAGAATCATTCGCGACCGGCCTTGTGCCGGTCGTTTTCTTTTCAGGGGTTTCACCGTTGGCAATTATCCCGGTGTTGGTTACAACTTCTGGCATGAACCTCATGCGATTTTACCGCTTGGCCATGGTGTTGGCCTTTGTCCCGTTGATCTCATTTGGCGCTGAACGCCCGAATGTGATCTTGGTGATGACGGATGATCAGGGGATCGGTGATCTGGGTATCCATGGCAACGACAAGATCAAGACACCGAACTTGGACCGTTTTGGTCGAGAGGGAGTCAGACTGACGCGTTTCTATGTGAGTCCGGTATGTGCGCCTACCAGGGCGGAACTGATGACCGGTAGGAACTATTATCGCACAGGAGTCATCCATACATCGCGAGGCGGGGCGAAAATGCACACGGAGGAGATCACCGTCGCGGAGTTGCTGGGTGGTGCAGGGTATCGCACGGGGCTCTTCGGGAAATGGCACTTGGGAGATAACTATCCGATGCGCCCGCAGGATCAGGGGTTTCAGGAGGTGCTGATGCATAAATCAGGTGGCATCTCGCAGGTGCCGGATCAACCGAACAGCTATCAAGATCCGATTCTCTGGCATAACGGTGAACGCATCCAGGCCAAGGGCTATTGTACGGATGTTTTTTTTGATGCCGCCATGAAGTTTATGGAGGAGAACCGGAAGCGTCCTTTCTTGGCCTATATCGCCCTAAATGCACCGCACACTCCGCTGGAGATTGGTGATGATTACGTCAAGCTTTACAAGGAGATGGGGTTGGATGACACCACGGCCAAAGTTTATGGTATGGTGCAGAACATTGATGAGAACTTTGGGCGTTTAGTAGCCCATCTGGACAAACTCAAGCTGCGTGAGAATACCATCCTCATCTTCATGACGGATAATGGCCCGCAACAGGCACGCTACACCATGAACCTGCGCGGGAGAAAGTCACAGACGTATGAGGGTGGCAACCGGGTGCCGTTCTTTATCCAGTGGCCAGCCAAGTGGAAAGGGATGCGACAGATCGACCGGGTGGCAGCAAATATCGACATTCTGCCGACGCTGCTGGAGGTGTGTGAAGTCAGAAAGCCCAAGGATCTAAAACTGGATGGGATGAGTTTGCTGCCTTTGTTGGCGGGAACGAAATCAGATCCTTGGCCTGATCGGATGCTATTCTTCCAAGTGCATCGCAGCCTGACCCCCAAGCTGTATCAGAATTTTTCCGTGGTGGGCCAACAGTGGAAGATGGTGGGGTCTCCCGGGACATTCGGACGGGAAGATTTCATCGCCTCAGCCCAGCCGGAGCTGGAACTCTATGATCTGAGTGCGGATGGAGCGGAAGCCAATGATTTGGCCAGGGAGAAGACTGCTGAGTTCCAACGGTTGCGCACTGCTTATGAGAAATGGTTTGAGGAGATGAGGGCAGAGCGAGGCTTTAAACCGGGCGACATTCATATCGGGAACAAGGCGGAGAACCCAGTGCATCTCTGCTATTATCAAGACGCGTCATGGGTAGGCAATGGCACGAAGGGATGGCAGGTGGTCATCGAGCAAAGCGGGAGATATAAAATCAGCAGTGTGCGTGATCCGATTCCGGCAGGTTCGGTCTTGGCGGTGACGTGGCAGGGAAAGACGACGAAGCGTGATCTGAAACCTCGGGAATCAAGCTTGGTTGTGGAACTAAAGAAAGGTGCCGGTCAACTGGAGGTGTGGCTGGAGGATCAGAACGGGCAAAAGCTCAAGGTCAA
>CAZRGY010000157.1:0-8628 GCA_964599715.1 uncultured Verrucomicrobiota bacterium
GTTTTACGGAGCGGGCTGCACAGCCGGCAGTTCTTCCAGTGCGCGCAGGCGTTGCAGGAGATGCCGATCGTGGAGCGTTTCGGCAAGGCCATAGCGGACCAGATGAGGGGATTGGGCGCGGTGACGGTGGTGTCGCCCGCGATGGGCGGGTTGGTCATCGGCCAGGAGGTGGCGCGACAATTGGGGCTGCGGTTCATTTTTGTGGAGAAGGAAGAGGGCAAGCTGGTCTTGCGCCGCGGATTCAAGATCGCGCCGGGCGAAAAGATTTTGGTGATTGAGGACGTGGTGACCAAAGGCGGTCGGGTGCAGGAGACCATCGATATCGTGCGCGAGCATCAAGGCGACTTGCTCGGCGTGGGGGTGGTGGTGGACCGCTCGAACGGGACAGTCGATTTCGGGGTGCCGTTCTATTGTCTCATCCGATTGGTAGTAGAGACTTTTGATCCGAACAACCTGCCGGAAGATCTGAAGAATATCCCAGCGGTGAAACCGGGGAGCAAATAGTTCCAGAAGAAAGGCGCCGCTGGCCGGGGGCGAGCAGGGAGCATCTATGCCCAAATGGCTCAAGACGATCATCGCGATACTCCTGCTACCTCTATGCGTGGGGGCGGCGCAGGCCTTATGGCTGGTGATCAAGGCGATCGGGGCATCGGATACCTTTTGGGTGGCGTTCTTTGCCGGGGTGTTGTGCTGGGTAGTGATATTTCTGATGCTCCCGCGACCCATGTGGCTTTATGTAGTGGGGCATGAGTTGACGCATGCCTTGTGGGTTTGGATTTTCGGTGGTAAAGTGAAGCGGATGAAGGTGACCTCCAAAGGCGGGCACGTCATCGTTTCGAAAACAAATTTTATCATTTCGCTGGCCCCTTATTTCTTTCCGTTCTATGCCTTTGTCTTGGTAGTGGTGTTTGGGGCTGGTCATTGGGTGTGGAATTGGTCGAAGTATTGGACGGTGTTTCATCTGCTGCTGGGGATGGCGTATGCGTTTCACGTCACGCTGACCGCGCATGTGCTCCAGACCGAGCAATCAGATATCACGCAGCACGGATACCTGTTTTCGGGTGTGGTGATCTTTTTGGGGAACGTGTTGTTGCCGTTGTTTTGTCTGCCTTTATTGACGGAGCGGGTGGCATTGTTCACCGCCTTGGGTTGGTGGTTGCGGCTGACGGGAGATGTGTTCGTCAAAATATCACGGCTAGTATGATTTACGCAGAAATGAGAGAAGTTGAATTCATTCTTGATAATGGCCTTTCCTTTGGGCGACAGTCAGGGACTTTTCGTTAAAGCGATATGACTCTCGCTGACATTCTACAGAAAGAGCAGATCATTCCCGATCTGGCGGCTACCAACCGCTGGGAAGCGATTGATGAGCTGATCGATCACCTCGTGAAGACGGGCAAGGTGCGTGCCGAGGATCGGGAGGCGATCGCGGGAGTGGTGAAGAAACGTGAAACTTCGATGAGTACCGGCATCGGATTTGGGGTCGGTATCCCGCATGGTTCCACGGATCTTATCTATGAGGTGGTCGGGGCGTTTGGCCGCTCGAAGAAAGGGGTCAACTTTGACGCGCTGGACAATCAGCCGGTCAATCTGGTGATGCTTTTCCTCGTGCCACAGGGCCAGTTCCAGAAGCATCTGCATACGCTGGCGAACATCGCCAAGCTGCTTCATAACAAGGAATTTCGCCAAGCCCTCGAAGATGCTCCCGATGGTGAGACCATGATGCACATCATCGGCAGTCACATCGCCAAGAAGTGAGGCCTTAATGTCCGGCAGAAATCCATAAGCTGCCGGCCTCTTCAAAGTGTTACCCAGTAAAGTTCTCGAACAACGTCTGCAAACCGCGGTGCTGGCGGTGTTGCCAGATGCTGATGTCTCCACCGTTTTGGTCCGCCCCTGTCAGGATGCGCGCTTTGGTGATTACCAGACGAGTGCCCTGATGGCCCTAGCCAAAGCCCGCAAGATGAACCCGCGGCAGCTGGCCACGGATGTGCTGGCCAAGTTGGAGGTGGCCGATCTCTGCCACAAAACAGATATCGCCGGGGCAGGTTTCATCAATTTCTTTCTCAAACCTGAAGTGCTGCAAGATGCACTGATGGGAGCGATCAAAGGAGAGCATCTGTTCTTTGCGAAAGCTGAGAAGCCCAAGACGGTGGTGATCGATTTCAGCTCGCCGAACGTGGCAAAGCCGATGCACGTGGGGCATATCCGCTCAACTATCCTCGGCGACAGCCTGGCGCGGGCTTTTCGTTTGTTGGGACACAAGGTCGTCACCGACAACCATATCGGCGATTGGGGGACGCAATTCGGCATGCTGCTGTTGGGCTGGAAGACGATGCTCGACAAGGCCGCGTTGGCGCAGGACCCGATCGCCGAGTTGGAGAGAATCTACAAGCTGCTCAGTGCCGAATGCAAAGAAGATGGGGCTAAGCTTGAGGCGGCGAAGTTGGAGTTGGTGAAGCTGCAGGCTGGCGACGAGGAGAACCTTGGTATCTGGCGGGAGATGATCGCGCTTTCGCAGCACCAGTTCGATTCGATCTATGGTCGCTTGGGCGTGAGGTTTGATCACACGCTGGGTGAGAGTTTTTACAACCCACGGTTGAAGAGTGTGGTGGAAGAACTGAAAGGAAAAGGTATCTCGCAGGAGAGCGAAGTGGCGATCTGCGTGTTTTCCGATGGCTCGGTTCCACCGAAAGAAGATCCGTTTTTGATCCAGCGCGACGGTGAGTGGAATCCGAATCCTTGTTTGATCCAGAAGAGTGATGGCGCAGCGAACTACGCTACCACTGATCTGGCTACCTTGGAATACCGGCTCGAAACGTGGTCGCCGGATGAGATCATCTACGTGACGGATGGCCGGCAGCAATTGCATTTCAAACAAGTCTTCACGGTGTTTCGCCGGTGGCGGCCTGAAGTGACCACGCGCCTTGAGCACGTGTGGTTCGGTGCCATTTTGGGCGATGACGGCAAACCGTTCAAAACACGCTCGGGTGATACTGTTAAGCTGGCTGATCTGCTGAATGAAGCAGAGGAGCGAGCCTTCAAAACGGTGTCGGAAAAGAGTCCGGAATTGAGTGAGACCGAGCGGAAAGAGATCGCCCGTATCATCGGGATCGCCTCGGTGAAGTATCAAGATCTGTTGCCGAACCGGCAGAGTGATTACGTGTTCAGTTGGGACAAGATGCTGGCACTTACGGGCAACACGGCGCCTTATCTCCTATACGCATACACACGTATCAGTTCCATTTTCCGTAAAGCGGATGAGCAGGGAATCAAGGTCGCACCGGGTGCTACGATATTGCTGAACGCCCCGGACGAGCTGGCCATGGCCAAGCAGTTGATGAATTTCCGGTTCGTGCTAGAAGGCATGACGGAAGAGTGCCGTCCGAACTATCTTTGTAATTACCTCTACGACCTGGCTGGTCTCTACGCGAAATTCTTTGAGACTTGCCCAGTGCTCAAAGCTGAAGAGCCTGAACGCAGCAGCCGTTTACTGTTGTGCGAGGTGACGGCCAAAGTATTGAAGCAAGGTCTGGAAGTATTAGGCATCGAGACTACCGATAAGATGTAAGCAGGGGTTTCGCAGAAATTGCACTGGCCCTTAATCTGCTACTCCTGCAGTTATTTCTTCGCAGGATTAGCTTTTTTGCTTCCCGCCGGATAGCTGCCTGTCTAAAAAGGAGCTGTGAATTCCCCGGAAAAAGGTATCGGCTTTAAGATTTGGGCTGCTGACGATGTCGTTTACGGCCCGGTTGAGCTTCCCACTCTAGTGGAATGGATCCGCGAGGAGCGAGTGGAAGCGAATACTTGGGTCTTTTCCGAGCAGACCGACACTTGGGCTAAGGCTTGTAATGTGCCTGATTTGGGTATGTTTTTCCGCGGCCGTGCGCCGAGTGCCCCCCGGGCGGTTTCAGAAGATGCTGGTCCGACACCGTTGGTTCAGGGAATCCGTCCCGGCATGTTGCGTCGGGTGAAGATTTTGGCGGAGATGAACGATCAGCAGTTGGGTCGTTTCGTGCAGTTCATGGAGGTCAAACAGATGCGCCAGTTCAATGAAGTGGTGCGTCAGGGGGAACACGGGGATGCCATGTTCCTGATCTTGGAAGGCGAAGTACGTGTGCGTCTGATGATCGCCCAGAAGGAGACGACGCTGACCACGCTGGCGGCGGGTGAGTTCTTCGGTGAGATGACGCTGTTCGATCAGGGTCCGCGTTCGGCGGATGTGGTGGCCAACAATGATAGCACTTTGCTTAAGATCTCCCATGCGGCTTTTGTGAAACTCATCGCCGAGGCTCCCGATCTGGCCACGCCTTTCCTTTTGGGAGTTTGCCGGACGCTTACGGCTCGTATGCGCGCGGACAACAAGCGCTATCGCGATACCATCAATTTCGCCCGAGCTTCGGCGAACCGTTGATTGATCGGCATTCGGTCTGCCAGGTCGCCAGACGCGAACCTTCATCATCAGTTCAGCTTTCGCACGATTTTTCGTGGAAGTCTTCCCGTTACATTGCACCATGTGTGCGTGAGCAGAATTGTAGGTATAGATCTAGGCACGACCAACTCGCTGGTAGCGGTGGTGGAAGCGGGTATCCCCTATGTAGTGGCAGATTCAGAGGGACGGCGGTTAACGCCTTCGGTGGTTCATATCCCGGACAAGGGTGGAGACCCTGTGGTGGGCTTGGCGGCCAATCGCGTGCGGGTATTGCATCCGGCGGAGACGGTCTATTCGGCCAAGCGTTTCATAGGGCGTCGGGCAGGGGAGTTAAGCGAGGATGACCGTAATGTCACCTACCCCGTTCAGGGGCAAGGGAGTAATCCGGTGAGTTTTCCTATTGCCGGGCGTGATTGGTTGCCGGAGGAGATATCTGCCGAAGTGCTCAAGAAATTGAAGCGTGATGTCGAGGCTTCGTTGGGCGAGGAAGTAAGTCGCGCGGTCATCACGGTGCCGGCTTATTTCAACGATGCGCAAAGAAATGCCACCAAGCAGGCGGGTGAGTTGGCGGGCCTGACGGTGGAACGGATCATCAATGAGCCGACGGCTGCTGCGCTCGCTTACGGGCTCAACCGTCTTAAGGAGAACTCCAAGATCGCGGTGTATGATCTGGGAGGAGGGACATTTGATCTTTCCATTCTCGAATTGCGCGAAGGCGTTTTCCAGGTCTTGTCCACTTGCGGCAATACCCGTCTGGGTGGTGATGATCTGGACCGGCGTGTGGTGGAGTTTTTTGCGCGTGAAATCAAAGCGGCTGGCGGGCCAGAAGTGTTAGCGGAACCGGCATTGACTTCCCGTATCCGGGAGGCAGCGGAAGCGGCCAAGATTGCCTTGTCGGAAGCAGAGGTGACGGAAGTATCGCTGCCATTTCTTACGCCGACTTTCAGCTGGCAACGGCAATTCACGCGCGAAGAGCTGGAAGCGCAGACGCGCGATATCATCCAGCGGACCAGGGAGTTTTGTGTGCGGGCGTTGGGTGATGCGAAGCTGTCAGCTACGGAGCTGGATCAAGTCATCTTGGTTGGTGGCCAGACGCGGATGCCATTAGTGCGTGAGTTGGTAGGTGACTGGTTCGGTTGTGCGGAGTTTGAGGAGACGCGGGGAGACCTGCGATTGGGTACAGAATATCACAAGGCGAAGGGGCCACTGCTCAATACGTCACAGAATCCTGATGAGGCCGTGGCCTTGGGTGCTTCAGTGCAGGCGGAGATTTTGGCCGGCGGTTTCAAGAATGTTCTGTTGTTGGATGTCACGCCACTCTCGTTGGGGTTGGAGACGTTTGGCGGATTGATGAATGTCATCATCCCGCGCAATTCCACCATCCCGGTAAAAGCGGGCGAGATGTTCACGACCGTTGTAGATCAACAGCCGAGCATGCTCATCCATGTGCTGCAAGGAGAACGTGAGCGGGCGAAGGACAACTGGAGCCTGGGCAAGTTTACGGTGGAGTTTGAGCCGGCACCGCGGGGAGTGCCGCGGGTGGGGGTGCAGTTTGAGATCGATGCGAACGGCATCTTGCATGTGCTGGCCAGAGATATCCGCACGGGCAAGCAGCAAGTGGTGGAGATGAAATCAGCAGTGGATGTGGATGATGACGCCGTGCAGCAGATGGTGGAAGAATCCGTGGAACATGCGTTTGAAGACTTGCGGGCACGGCAATGGGTGGAGGCGAAACTGCGGGCACAAGAGACTTTGACCGCGACCCGGAAGGGCTTGGAAGATTGTCGGGATGATGTGTCAGCCGAGTATGCTGCGCAGGTCGAGGAGGCGTTGAAGCAAGTGGAAGCGGTGTTACAAACGGAAGATGCGGCGACCGGATTCGGTGACCTGGTGAAATTAAAGGAGAGCGTGCGCCAGTTGGATGAGATCACCCGTGATCTGGCCGAGGTTATGATGGACAAGGCGATGGAGGCGATGCTTCGCAAGCGCGGGTTGATCTGAGCCGAACCGCAATTTCAGGGCAAAAGAAAACGGGCGTCACCGCAGTGGTGACGCCCGGTAGTGAAAATGGATCGGTTTAGGATGCCTGCTGGCCGTCTTTGCCGCCATCGTCCTCGTCGTGATCGTCATCCTCGTCGGAGTGATCTTCGTCAGGGGTCAGAAGTTCGGCAGCCGGTTTCTCATACGGATTCTTGGCGCGCTTGTTACGCGGCAAAGGCGAGAGCATCACATTGATGGAGCGACCCGTCAGCTTGGGCGGGGCGTCCGGATGTGCAAAGGGAGCGGTATCTTGGACAAACTTTTGGACCACCCGATAGCCGAACTCCTGATGGGCCATCTCACGTCCGCGGAAGCGCAGGGAGACTTTCACCTTCATGTCCTCGCAGAGGAACTCGACGGCGTGCTGGAGTTTGACCCCAAAATCATGCGGATCGATATTCGGACGAAGCTGCACTTCCTTCACCTTGTTGGCGTGCTGGTGCTTCTTGGATTCCTTCTCCTTCTTGGACTGCTCGTAGCGGTATTTGCCGAAATCCACGATCCGGCAGACCGGCGGGTTGGCGGCAGCCGAGACCTCTACGAGATTCAGCTGATACCTGCGAGCCAGCGTAATGGCTTCTGCCAAGGACAGGATGCCGATTTGAGCCCCATCGGGGCCAATGACCCGAACCTCACGTGCGCGGATTTTACCATCGACGCGGACGTAAGAAGGGGGAGGGGAATTACGTGAATACGGAGGGCGGCTCAAGACACCCTCTTAGGTTGGTAGTTACACATGAAACTAATCACTCTACAATCAATCATCTAATCTGATGCATCTATAAGCCACGCCTCCAAGAGCCTGCAAGCGAAAAGATAATCTTTCACAAGCGTGTAACATGGCCTTTTTTGCTTATAGGCAGGGGACATGCGCCGAGTCCCGGCCGGTCGAGGGGTGGTATGGAACGATTAGCTGGTGCTTAAAATCGGGTGGGAAATTTCGCGCGTGAAATGTTTTCCGGATGGCATTAGCCTTTTGGGCGACTACTGGATTCCTGAAATGAAACGACTGACAGGTATATTGACTGGCTTGGTTCTGGCCTTTACTGCCCGGGCGGAAGTGACCATGGAGAAGGTGAATTTCGGCGGCTGGCCGAACTCCATCCGGCTAAGCAATGGCGCGATCGAACTGGTCGCCACGACGGATATCGGGCCACGAATCATCAGGCTGGCTTTGCCCGGTGGAGAAAACGTCTTCAAAGTCTGGCCTGAGCAAGCCGGGCTCAAAGGCGGGGACAAGTGGAACATCTTCGGCGGTCACCGCTTTTGGCATGCCCCGGAGGACAAGGTGCGGACCTACCAGCCAGATAACGAACCGGTGGAAGTCTCTTGGGAGAGTGGGGTTTTGAAGCTGGTCCAAAAGACTGAGGCCAAGACGGGGATGCAAAAGGAGATCGAGATTGTGATGCACCCCAAGGAAGCCCGGGTGGAAGTGCGGCATCGCTTGCGAAACCATAACCTGTGGGCAGTAGAAGCGGCACCATGGGCGCTTTCGGTCATGCAAGGTCCAGGGCGGGCCATCATTCCGCAAGAGCCGCCATCCAAAGACCTGTTGCCCGTTCGTCCGATGGCCATGTGGGGATATACGGACATGGGCGATCCACGCTGGACTTGGGGGACGAAGTACATCCAGTTGCGTTGCGACCCGGAGAACAAGAAGGCGCAGAAGATCGGTATCCGTAACTCGCCGGGCTGGATGGCGTATCAAGGCAAGACGGCGCTCTTTTTCAAACGATTGCCATTTGATGCGAAGGCGACGTATCCCGATTTCGGCTGCAATACCGAACTCTATACCAATGGTGACATGCTGGAGATGGAATCCGTAGGAGCGCTGACGCAACTCGCTCCAGGGGCTTCGGCAGAGCATGTGGAGGTCTGGTTTCTCCTGAAATACCAAGTAGGGCCCGATGAGTCGGTGATGAGTGACAAGCTGCCGCCTTTGGTTCGGGGCCTGAAATAATCGAATCCTATCCTATATGAAGATCCGGCAAGAACTCGTGTGGGTGGTCTTGATCGCTATAATTTCCGGCCTGTTCGCGCCTTTGGCGAGGCCGTCGAGCAGATTCCGCGCGTGCTTGCGACGAACGCCGGAGCAAATCCGATCGGCGCACTCGCTGCGCTCCGAACGAAACACGAGGCGGGAGCGACGACAGTCG
>CAZRGY010000158.1:0-8590 GCA_964599715.1 uncultured Verrucomicrobiota bacterium
GCCATGGCCATGGCCTTTGCTTGCAGTGCGGGTGTGGGTGTGCTGGCCGGGTTGTTCCCGGCGGTGAAAGCCTCCCGTTTGCATCCCATCCAAGCCCTGAAATACGACTAAATGAGCCTATTCAATGCCATCATCATCGGTTTGAAGGAGATCTGGGCGCACAAGTTCCGCTCGCTCCTGACGATGATGGGTATTGTCCTCGGCGTGGCCAGCCTCGTTGCCATGGCGGCGGTGACGAAGGGGATGGAGAACGGCATGAAAGAGGCGCTCATCGCGATGGGGGGACTCGACAAGGTGCTCGTGCGCGATGAAGACGTGCCATTGTATCAGGAGCATCTGAAAGACCAGGCACCGGGCCGAACCATCAAAGATGTCTATGCCCTGCGGGATAGTGCGCCGCTCATCAAAGTTGTGTCACCGGAGATGGAATTGCGTGGCACGACGATCAGTGCGAATGGCAAGACGGCGAATCCCTCCGAGTGTGTCGGTGTCTGGCCGGCGGTGTTGGAGATGAACCTTTTTGAGGTGGAGCACGGACGCTTCTTCACGGCCTTGGATGAAGAGAATGCCAACAACGTGTGCGTCATCGGTACGGGCATTCGCGATACGCTCTTTGGTTCACCGGAACAAACGGGGCGTGAGATCATCCCCATCGGCAAGGTCATCAATATCAACCGGGTGCCCTTTGTGATCGTGGGGATGTTCGCGCACTATGAGAGCGAGCAGGCGCGCAAGATGCGGGAGCTGGAGAAAAGTCAGCCCAAAGGAGAAGCCACCGGGCCAGCGCGGCAGAAGGGCTGGATGCGCAAGGAGTGGGATGCCTTCTGGCGCAAGAACAACACGGTCTACATGCCGCTTAACACGATGTGGGTGAAGTTCCGTTCTGCCTCGGGTACCGGTGGTTTGCCAGACCCGCGCCTGACGGACATGGATATCAAGGTGGCCGATCTTGAGTTGATGGATGCCGCGCTCGCGCAAGCGCGCAACGTGATGCTGATGACGCATAATGGTATCGAGGATTTCAGCTTTCGCACGCAAGAGAACCAGGTGGAGGACATCAATAAACGCATCAAGAATGCGCGTATCAGCGGTGGCATCATCGCGGGGCTGAGTCTGCTGGTGGGCGGTATAGGTATCATGAACATCATGCTCGCCAGCATCAATGAGCGCATCCGCGAGATTGGTACGTGCAAGGCGCTGGGAGCCACGGATGTCACTATCTTCATCCAGATCATCGTGGAGAGTGTGACGGTCTCGATCTTGGGCGGACTGGCCGGTATTGCCGCCTCTTATGGGCTAGTGGAGTTATTGACATTGCTTTCTCCCACATCGAATTCACCCGTTATCACGACGGATACGATGGGCTTGGCGGTCGCCTTCAGTGCGGCTACTGGAATCATTGCAGGGCTGTTCCCTGCGTTCAAAGCTTCGCAGTTGGATCCTATCCAGGCGCTTCGCTACGAGTAGGTTAGGGTGCCTCCGTTTGCCTGGAGGCGAATTTGGGCGGATGTTGACGTATGAAGATTTTGGTCAGTGGCGCCAGCGGTCTGGTTGGCAGCGAGTTGGTGCCTGCCTTGCGTCAGGCCGGGCATGAGCCAGTGAGGCTGGTTCGCGGTGGCAACGCTGGCGAACCGAATGCCATTGATTGGGATCCGGCGAGCGGTCGCATCACCACTGCGAAGCTGGCCGGGATCGAGGCGATCATCCATCTGGCGGGAGATAATCTGGCGGAAGGCCGATGGACCAAGGAGAAGAAGCAACGCATCCACGACAGCCGTGTCCAAGGCACGAACTTACTGGCTGATGTCGCCGCTCGCATGACCGTGCCGCCGAAGGTGTTCCTCTCGGCTTCAGCCATCGGCATTTATGGGAGTCGCGGTGATGAATGGCTGCAGGAAGATAGTGCGTGGGGGAATGATTTTCTCGCTGAAGTCTGCAAGGCATGGGAAGCGGCTACCTTACCGGCGCAAGAGGCGGGCATCCGGGTGGTGCATCTGCGTTTTGGAGTCATCCTATCGCCCAAGGGTGGGGCCTTGGCCAAGATGCTGACGCCGTTCAAACTCGGGATGGGCGGGCCGGCTGGTGATGGCGAACAGTATGTCAGTTGGGTAGCCATGGAGGACGTTCTGGGAGCCATCCAGCATGTGTTGGCGCATGAAGAAATTTCCGGTCCGGTAAACATTGTCAGCCCGGAGCCGTTGAAGAATCGGGATTTTTCAATCGCCCTTGGGGATGCTCTTGGGCGTCCGGCCAAAGTGCCGATCCCGGCCATGGCGCTAAAGCTGGCGTTTGGAGAGATGGCGGAAGCGACCTTGCTGGCCAGTCAACGGGTGAAGCCGCAGAAACTTTTGGAGAGCGGCTATCTGTTTCGCCATGCTGAAGTAACCGGCACCTTTCGTGCGTTGCTGAAAGAATAAGCGAGCGACTGCTGCAGCTCAGAAGGACATTCCCCGCCGTGATAACTCCGACTCGAGTGAGCGCATGATGTCCGGGCGGTTTTGCTGCTGGGCCATCTGAGCCACCAGGGCGGCAGTGGCTTTGGCTTCTTCTAGTCTTCCAGATTCGGCGAGGGCAAAAAACAAGGAGAACCGTGCTTCGATGAAATCAGGTCGCAAGAAGATGGCCTGTTGGCAAACCGCAATCGCTTCTTCCTTCTGCCCCATCTCGATGAGCAGCACGCCCAAGTTGACATGGGCTTCCACGTTTCTGGGGTTTGCCTTGATGGCTGATTGGTAGAGATGCAGGGCATCTTGCTTGCGTCCGGCATCTTCGTAAGCAAGAGCAAGATTGTTCATGGTCTCGGCATCTTCAGGCTCCTGCTTGAGCGCTTCTTCCAGCACTTGCACGGCTGCAGCCACATCGCCGCTTTCCCGCAAAAGATTTCCCAGATTATTACGGGCGGCTCCAAACTTGGGCTTGGAGATAAGCGCGCGACGGTATTGCTCAATGGCGGGTCCAACTTGTCCCAAGGCCCGATAGGCAAGGCCAAGACTGTTGTGCAGATTGGGTCGGCCGGGATGCGCTTCCAGACCCTCGTTAAGAACCCTCACGGCTTCCTCCATCTTGCCGTGCTCGATCAAGGCGCTGCCCAAGTTTTCATAGCCCACCACATTGCGCGGTGAGGCGGCGAGGACATGGCGGAACAGGGTCTCACTGTTTTTCCAATAACTGAGCTGGACGCGTGTAAGCCAGATGAAGGCCAGCAGCGGCAGCATGACAGTGAAGATCAAGCCCGCATTACGCCAACCCTTTTGGCGTGAAAGTCGTTCGCCCGCCCAGACGACGGCGATCAAGATGCCGATACAAGCGACGTAGCTGTAACGGTCAGCCATGGATTGGCCGCCTGCTTGCACAATGCCGATGGCCGGGAAGAGGGAGCCGAGGAACCAGAGCCAACCGACCAGTTCCCACGGGCTTTCTGAACGGCGGCGGATCACCCAGATGGTGATCGCTCCCAGCGCGAGGGCGGCCCCGATGACAATGGGCCAAGGCCATTGTCCGGGATGCGGATAGAAAACCACCAAGTCTTGCGGCCAGATCATCTTACCGAGATAGCGCACGTAGCTGACCATGGCGTTGGTCACACGTTCCACCATGGTGAACTGGTCGGTGCTGCGGATGATGCCGCCAAAACTCTGCATCTTGACCGTCATCACCGAGAGCAGTCCGGATAGGGCGAACAAAGGCAGCTTTTCCTTGAACAACCGGAAGATGGCAGGCCAGTGCTTCTGCAAGGACGCCTTGTCTTTGAATGCCTCGGCAGGCAAAAGCTTAAGCGGCCAGACATCCAGCAGCAGCAGCACGCAAGGCAACGTCACGATCAATGGCTTGGTGAGAATACCCAAGGCATAGGCGATGAAAACCAATGCGTAGTTCTTGAGGTCCGGTTGCTTGGCGTAGCGATTATAAGCCAGCAGCGTCAGCATCCAGAACAGTCCATACATCACATCCTTTCGCTCGGAGACCCACGCGACGGATTCCACCCGCAAAGGATGCCAGGCGAACAGTGCCGCCACGATCAAGGCCCGCCAATACGTGCCGGTCATCGCCCGCAGGACGATGAACAGCAGGGCGGTGGTCAACGCGTGATAGAATACATTCATCATCAGATGCGCCCCGGCATCGAGACCGAACAAGGAGACATCGAGCTGATGGGAGATGGTCGTGAGCGGATGCCACATGTAGGCATGATGCGTGGTGAAGGCGGCTCCTATGGAGTCTCCATTCAAGCCGCCCAATACCAACGGACTCTCCGTCATGTAGAGCTGGTCATCGTAATTGATGAACTCGTGATGCCGGACCGAGGAGAAGAGCAGCAGGGTCAACAAAAACAAAAGCGCAGGTGCCAGCCAGGGATGGCGGGTGGCTTGTGTGGTTGTGCCGGCTGATTTCAAGGTGTGGTGGCCGTGCGCCAGGGTTTATTCTGATGATAGTTCTTCAAGTGTTTTTCCAGTCGAGTCTTGCCCGCAGTGTCACCGCCTTCTTCATAGGCTTTTTTGGCGGTTTCCGCCCAGAAGATGGCATCTTTGTAGAGGCCGTTCTCGGCTTTGGCGGCGGCCAATATCTCCGCATAAGGACCGGGAGTGCCGCCAGCCTGCATCACCATCTTTTCTGCGATGGTCAGTGCTTCCTTGCCATTGCGGACTTTGTCATCGGGATCAACGGCCAATCGCCAGGCGAGCCGGATGAGGGCATTGGGCTGCTCGGGTTCCAATATGAGCACTTGGCGGAAAGCGGTCACGGCTTTGCTGCCGGCACCAAATTGCTCGCAGAAATTCGCGTATTGATACCACAGCCGGGCATCATCCGGGCGCAACTGCAGAGCCCGTTCCAAGGCGGCCAGACCTTTCTGCCCGTTATCCTGTTGCAGGAAAAGATTGGCGAGATTCATCCAAGTATCGGCTTTGGCCGGCTCCAGCTTGGCCGCTTGCAGGTAACTGGCTTCGGCGGCGGCATATTTCTTTTGGAGGAACTGTACATTGCCGAAGTTGTTCCACGCACGTTCGTCTGCAGGGTTCTGTGCCAGATACTTCGCGAATTCTTTTTCAGCTTCGGCGGACTGGCCGCTTTGGGCCAAGACCGTCGCGAGTTGGAATTGGGCATCGATGAGTTTTGGGTCGATCTGGAGCGCTTCCCGGAAACAGGTGACTGCCAGACCGATGTTGCCTTGCTGCATCTGGGCGCGACCCATCTGGAGCCAGGCTTTTGGGTCGTCCGGATTGATCTTTAAACCAGCGGCAAATTGGTCGATCGCTTCCAGTGGCCGGTTTTGTTCCAGCAAAGCATGACCGAGCACGAAGATCGCGATGGAATTATTTTTGGTCACCTGCGTGGTATGACGGAAGAGCGTTTCTGTATCTTGCCAATAGTGTATCTGACGGGTGGTGGTGATCCAGCAACCGGCTAACGCGATACCGGCCAGACCGGATACGATATGCCGACCCCAAGGGGAGATGCGTAATAGTTCCTTCCCCGCCCAGACGAGGATGATCAACAGTCCGATGGTGGAGACATACGTATAACGATCCGCCATCGCCGCGCCGCCTGCCTGGATGATACCGCTGGCCGGGACGATGATCCCCAGAAACCACATCCAGCCCACTGCCAGCCAAGGCCGGGTGATGCGGCATACCCAGCTCAACAAGGTGACAATAACTACGGCGGCGAAAGCCAGAAGCATCGTCATGTAGGGCAGCTTGCCGGGATGCGGATACAAGACCGCCAGATCGACCGGCCAGAGGACTTTGCCGACATAGCGCAGATAGGACACCATGGCATTCCCGAAGCGGTCCACGAAGGAGGTGGATTCCATCATGGTGAGGACTTCCCCTTCGTTTTGCAGCTTGTAGGTCAGCACACTCAGGACGGCACACAGGATGAAGAAAGGAATCTTTTCCACGAGCAACGGCTTAAGGACATTCCATTGGAAAGGATAAAAGCGTGAAGTGTCAGTGGAGGTTGCCGCCGTCTTGAAGCGGTTCAGGGGCCAGAAATCCAGCAACAGCAAGACACAGGGCAGGGTGACGATCATCGGCTTGGTCATGATGCCCAAAGCATACACGCCGACCGTCAGCCAATAGGCCCGCTTGGAGCCGCTACGGACGTATTGGAGGTAAGCGTGAAAGGTAAGCAGCCAGAACAACGTGCAAAGCACGTCCTTGCGCTCCGCGATCCAGACAACGGATTCCACCCGCAAGGGATGCCAAGCGAAGAGCGCGGCGACAAAGAGAGAAGCCCAACGATCTCCGGTGGTACGCAGTAGCAAGAGCAGCAACAATACCGCATTCAGGGAATGAATGAGGATGTTTACCAGGTGGTGGGCTCCGGGATTCATGCCGAAGAGTTGCACATCCAGCAGGTGGCTCAGCGAGGTGAGCGGATGCCACATGTGGAAATGCGGTCCGGTGATGGCCCATTTGATGGTCTCAGCATTCAACCCCTGCATCACCATCTCGTTCTCATACACATACTTGCCGTCATCGTAAGTGATGAACCCGTAGTTCCGCGCCGGGGAGAACAGCAGCAGCGTGGATAGCCAAAGGCCCAGGGCCATGGCGAGAAGTATCCTTTTATCGTTCGGTTGCATGCTGTCCCCGCAGTGGTACGCGAGCCGGGCAGCCGGGTGAAGCCAAAAGCGGCGCTCTGGGAACATTGGTTTTATCAATGTTGCGGGACTGATTATCAATTAACGCTCCCGACAAGGAGAGGTATAGGCTGGCCGTTGAGATCAAAAATGATGTGCGGTCGTTGATGCGAAAGGCCATCCGATGAACACAAAAATGCAGGAACAGTTCAAGCAGTTGCGGCAGGAACAGGAATATGTCGCCCGTCAAGTGGAACGGCTGGGCCGGCGGCTGGATAACTTTGAAATCCAGATGATGGATTTACCTGCTATCGATGCCGTTCCGGTCGAGCCCACACCGATCACACCGCCCGTCCTGCCGCCGCCATTGCCGGATGTTCCACCTTCTCAACCAGCGCCTACGCCCAAGTCGATCAAGGTTTCCAAACCGGTCGTTAAACCTCCGGAACCAGTGATCAAACCCGCCGAGCCGGTGGCAGCAGTGGCGACCGAGCTGCCGGAAGAGGAAAGCGGTAATTTCGAGATGAAGCTGGCGACTTACTGGTTCGTCCGTTTGGGGGTGGTGATGCTGCTGACGGGGTTAGCCTTCTTCGGTTACTACGCCTATCAGAACTACATTCCCCTCCTTGGCCCGGCGGGCAAGCTAAGCCTGATCTATCTGGCGGGTGCGACTTTGTTGGCGGGCGGCCAGTGGTGCCAGCGGGAACGGGGTAATGCCAAGCTCGTCAATTTCGGGCACGTGCTTTTCGCCGGTGGTCTAGCTACAGTCTATTTTGCCACCTATGCAGCGCATCACATCGAGTATCTGCGGGTCATCTCGAGTGCGTTGGTGGATGGCATGCTCTTGCTGGCTTGGGCGGTGGCGGTTTTTTGGATCGCTGACCGAAGGAAATCCGAAGTCATGGCGCTGTTTGCTATCGGGCTTTCCTACTTTACCGCGGGGGTAACGCATGTGGGTGTTTTCACCTTGGTCTCGAATCTTATCCTGACACTGGCCGCTGTGGGCTTTTTCCTGAAGAACCGGTGGGTCGCGCTTTCGTTTGCGGGTATGGTGGGAACATACTTGGGCTATGCCTTCTGGCGTTTCTATTACAATGGTGGATGGACAGTGGACCATCTGCCGCAGTCCGGAATCGGGCTCGGATTGGCTTTCCTCGGTTGCTACTGGACAGCTTTTTGCGCGGCGGGATTTTTTAGCCGGGCAGATGGACTCGTCAAAACTACCAGGGCCGGGTTCTTATCATTGAACAATGCCGCCTTCTTCGGTCTGGCGACGTTGAGTTTCTGGCAGAGTCAGAGTGACCGTTTCTGGTTGTTCTCACTAGGGTTTGGTGCGGTCCTGATCGGCTTGTCGGCTCTGGCCGCCCGGAGGTTTACAGAGGAAAAAGAAGTCGGCGGGAGTCTGCTGACTCAAGGGCTTTTGCTCGTGACGTTGGGTGTCATCGTGAAATTCAGCGGTATGTCGTTGGCCTTGATACTGGCGGCGGAGAGTGTGGCTCTCATTCTGCTCGGCTATCGGATGAATCTGCTGATTTTGCGGATCGGGGCTTACGCGACGGCCACCCTCAGCCTGTTCTATTGCCTGCCGCGAATCGCGCAGTTCGATCTGGCTGATCTGATGAAAGCAGTGGGAGTGGGTGGAGCCATGCTTTTCTGCGGATGCTGGACGCAGCGGCAGATCTCCGGGGAAGAGGATTCCGAGGCGGATGGCCGCTTGTTCTTTTGGTCGGCGGCGAGCTGGCTCGTATGTCTAGTGGCCGCCTGGCAAAACGTGGATGCCTTGCATCGCCCGGTGATATTTTCACTCATCGCGCTATTGATCGTGCAGGTATATCCACTGCTGCGGTTGAAAGAGCTGGTGATCTTGGGCCAGCTATACTTGGTGCTGGGGCAATTGCTCTGGCTGTATGGCAACCTTTCCAGCACGGTGATGCCATCTTGGCTGCTGGCCTCGGTGATCGGTTGCACGGTATGGATGGGGCATTGGTGGCAACATCAGAGCCAGCT
>CAZRGY010000159.1:0-8574 GCA_964599715.1 uncultured Verrucomicrobiota bacterium
GGAGGAGAGGGAAATGGAACGCTGTGTTTCGGCGTAACTTTTGAGCATTTTCCCGCGAAGTGGCTGGCGAGGGTTTGGTCCGGGAGGTTTGGCCTGGTGATAGAGTGCCGCAGTACAGGAGTTCACCAGAAGCAACTCAGGAACGGATCGAACGGGAAGGCTAACTTCGGGGAACGGTGAATTTTCGATTTGGGAAGGACGATTTACGAGGTGATGGGAAACATCCAACAACCAACATCGAACTCTGAACATCGAAAGAGGGAAAGGGGTTTGAGCCTCGTTACCTCGGCTACTAACGAGGTGGATGTGGGTGAAAATGTTCTGGGCAAAGGGAGAGTTGGTTACTTATGGTGCTTTTCTATGTTCGAGACGGCAAAACAGACGTTAGCAGAGGCACAGGATAAGGCTTCCCAGTTACGGAGGTTTCTTTGACGTGCCGGGAGCGCACAAGCGAATCGCGGAGATAGATGCCGAGATGACGCGGGATAATTTCTGGGATGTCCGGGAGAAGGCCCAGAAGTTCATCGACGAATCCAACGCGCTGAAGAAGAAGGTGGAACCTTTCATCGCGGCGGAGAAGCAGTTGGCCGATCTGGAAGTGATGATCGAGCTGGGCGAGGCGGAACCGCCGGAAGTCCAGGCGACGATGGCCAAGGAAGTGCAGCGTGACATCGAGAAGGTGCAGGCTGACTTGGACGCGCTCGAATTGCGGATTTTCCTTAATGGTCCTTACGATGCGCGGAATTGCATCTTCAGCATCAATGCGGGCGCTGGGGGCACGGAGTCGTGTGACTGGGCGAGCATGTTGATGCGCATGTATCAGCGGTGGTTTGAATCCCGGGGCTGGACGTATGAGGTGACGGATCTGTTGCCGGGTGATTCCGCGGGAGTGAAGAGTGTCACCATGCTGGTGCGTGGCGATATGGCCTACGGGTATTGCAAGGCGGAGCGCGGGGTGCATCGCCTGGTGCGTATCTCGCCGTTCGATTCCAACCAACGTCGGCATACGAGTTTCGCCAGCGTGGATGCGATGGCGGAAATTGATGAGACAGATCCGAACATCACGATTCCCCCGGATGAATTGCGCGTGGACACGTTCCGTTCCGGTGGTAAGGGCGGTCAGAACGTGAACAAGGTGGAAACGGCGGTGCGCATCGTGCATATCCCGACCGGCCTTGTCGCGGCGTCCCAGACGGAGCGTTCGCAGCATCAGAACCGGCATACGGCGATGACGTTGCTGATCTCGAAGCTGTTCGCCTTGCGTCAAGATGAGCAGAAGGCGGAGATGGAGCGTTTCTACGGGGACAAGGGCAGTGTGTCATGGGGCAACCAGATCCGCAGCTATGTGTTCCAGCCTTACCGGATGGTGAAGGATTTGCGGACGGGATGTGAATCGAGCGATGTCCAAGGGGTGATGGATGGCGATCTGGATGCCTATGTGAACGCGTGGTTGCGGGCGGGCTGTCCGACGAAGCGTGTGCAGGGCGTCTCGGCGGATGACGAATAGGCAGGCCATGAGCAAACCAAACATTCTGGATACCATCGTAGAGCAGAAGCGCCTGGAAGTGGCGAAGCTGCCGGTGCGCATCCCGACGGTGGCAGATATCCGCGCGGTGATGCAGCAACGGGGTGATCGGCGCGGCTTCGTGCAAGCCTTGCTGCGACCGGCGCAAGGTTCGGTGGGGTTGATCGCGGAAGTGAAGAAGGCGTCCCCTTCGGCAGGGGTCATCCGGCCGGACTTTAATCCGGTGAAGATCGCGGTGGAGTATGAAGAGGCGGGGGCGTCCTGTCTCTCGGTGTTGACGGATGAGAAGTTCTTCCAAGGCTCGCTGGATTATCTACGGGCGATTCGGCGGGCGGTGCGGCTGCCGCTGTTGCGGAAGGATTTCATCATCGATGAGCGTCAAATCCTGCAGGCGGCGGAGTGGGGGGCGGATTGCATCCTGCTGATCGTGGCCATCTTGGACGACCGTCAGTTGCGGCATTTCCGGGAACTGGCGGAAGGCGCGGGATTGGCTGCGCTGGTGGAAGTGCATGACGAGGCGGAATTGCAGCGCGCACTGGCGACGGGCGCGACCTTCATCGGCGTGAACAACCGCGACCTGAAGGTCTTCCAAGTGGACTTGGGGACGACGGAGCGATTGGCTGCACAAATCCCTGGGCTGGGTTCGGAGCGTATTTTGGTGGCCGAGAGCGGCATCCATAAGCGCGAAGATGTGGCCCGGTTGGAAGCTTGCGGTGCGAGTGCCATTCTGGTGGGTGAATCCTTGATGAGGGAACAGGATATTGGGGCGAAAGTGGCGGAATTGCTGGGGACAGAATAAGGTGCCAAATGTCCCTAAGGTCTTGGCAGCGCAGATTTTAGCTTTAAGCAAGGTCGCTAAACGACTACTCTCCCCGTAACGCATGAGCGAGGCTCAACCAAGTGTTGAAAGACCGTCCACGACGCGCACCCCATTGCGCGTGCTGGTCGTTGAGGATTCTGAATTTGACGCGCGCATCTTGGTGAACGTCTTGCGGCAAGGCGGTTACGAGCCCAAATGGCAGCGGGTGGAGACCGCCGAGCAGATGACCAAGGCGCTGCAGGAGAAGGAGTGGGAGGTCATTCTGGCGGATTACAATCTCCCTGATTTCAGTGCTCCGGAGGCGCTTAAACTCTTGCAAGATAGCGGTATCGACCTGCCTTTCATCATCATCTCTGGCGGTATCGGCGAAGACATCGCGGTCGCGGCGATGAAAGCGGGAGCGCACGATTATTTCATGAAGGGCCAGCTCGCGCGGTTGGTCGCCGCCGTGGAGCGGGAACTGCGCGAGGCGGCGACACGCGCTGCGCGGCGCAAAGCCGAAGACTCTGTGCGTGAGAGCGAGGTGCGCTACCGTCTTTTGTGGGAGACGGCCACGGATGCGGTTTTGCTGATGGATACGGACAGCGTCATCCATTTTGCGAACCCGGCGGTGGAAGTGATTTTTGGTTATAAACCGGAGGAATTGGTGGGGCAGAACCTGACGCTGCTTTTGCCAGACAAGCCTTTGAATAAAACGGATGCCGAGCTGGTGAAGTCTTTGCATTCCGGGGTGGTGAATTCCCGACGGCACATGCTGGAGACCGTGGGCTTGCGCAAGGACGGTGAGGATACCTTGCTGGAAATTGTCTTCAACGACATGGCGCTACAGGGCAAGCGGTGGTTTGTGGCGTTCATCCGCGATATCACGGAGCGTAAGAAAGCGGAGAGGGAGCTGCGTGACAACCAAGAGCAGTTCCGCGTGGCGCGCGAGATCCAGGAACGTCTCTTCCCTAAGGAATCACCCAAACTGCATGACTTTGATATCGCGGGTTCATCGCATCCCGCCGAGGCGGCTGGTGGCGATTATTTCGACTATCTGCCGATGCTGCATCATCGCGTCGGCATTGCCATCGGGGATGTCACGGGACACGGTATCGGCCCGGCCTTGCTGATGGCTGAGACGCGGGCTTATCTGCGTATCTTGGCGCGAAATCGTGATGATGTGGGGGAGATTTTGACGCGGGCAAATCGCGTGCTGGCCGAGGACGTGGGCAGCGACCGGTTCGTGACGATGCTGCTGGTGCAGATTGATCCGACCACGCGCAGTATCGTGTATGCGAGTGCCGGACATTCCACCGGCTACGTCCTTAACTCACAAGGACAGGTGCGGGCGGAATTGAAACGCACGGGCAAGCCGTTGGGTATCAAGCCGGACACGGAATATAAATCCGCTTCTCCACTTATCCTTACGCCCGGTGAGATCGTGCTGTTGCTCACGGACGGCATCGAAGAGGCGATGAATGCCGATGACGAATTTTTCGGCACGGAGAACATCCTGAAAGTAGCCCGGGCGAACCGGAACAAATCAGCCCGGGACATTGTTGAGGCTTTGTATGCCGCAGTGCAGAAGTTCAGCGGGGTCGGCCAACAGACAGATGATTTCACGGCCGTGGTGCTGAAGGTGAAGTAAAAAAGGCACTTGTTGCCGGCGGGCTTCGGAGCAATCTTTTCCTCATGCGTGAAGGTAAAATCACGGTCGATGTAATTCGTGGCATGAAGGGCCGGCAACGGCTCGCGACACTCACGGCATATGATTATCCCATGGCCAAATTGCTGGATGAGGCCGGCATTCCGTTGCTGCTCGTGGGCGATTCCTTGGGTATGGTGGTATTAGGGTATCCGGATACGACACATGTCACCATCGCGGAGATCGAGCATCACATCCGCGCGGTGGCCCGGGCGAATCCGAAGGCGCTGATCATCGGTGATATGCCGTATCAGAGTTATGAGACGCCCGAAATGGCCGTAGCCACGGCCCGCCGTCTGATCGCCGCTGGTGCTGATGTGGTGAAGGCTGAGGGCGGTCGTGAGATCGAATCGCAAGTGAAGGCGATCATCGCGGATGGCATACAGTTCGTCGGGCACTTGGGGATGTTGCCGCAGCACATCTTGGAAGAAGGCAAATACAGTATCAAAGGCAAGGATGATGCCGGGCGGGCAAAACTATTTGATGACGCCACGGCCTTGCAGGAAGCAGGGGTGTTTGCGGTCGTGCTGGAGTTGGTCACTCCTTTGGTGGCGAAGGAACTTACGGAGCAATTCCCATTCATGACCATTGGCATCGGCTCCGGAACGGATTGTGATGGACAAGTGCTGGTGACGCCGGATCTGGTGGGGATGTTCCCGTGGTTCACACCACGGTTTGTGAAACAAAAACGGCAATGCGGCGTTGATATCCGCAGCGCTGTGCAAGAGTGGAAAGCTGAGGTGGAACATGTCGGATAAACTGACGCATATCGATGAACAAGGCCGCGCTTCCATGGTGGATGTTTCGGCGAAGCCGGTGCAGTTGCGCGAAGCCGTGGCACGGGGTGAGATTTTGGTGCTACCCGCCACGCTCAAGCTGATCCGTGAGAACGCCGTGGCCAAGGGAGATGTGTTCTCTGTGGCACGTATCGCGGGCATCCAGGCGGCCAAACGTACCGGAGAGTTGATCCCGCTTTGTCATCCGCTGCCCATCACCCATTGTGAGGTTCAATTCGAGATACCCCATTCCGAAGATCGGGTGATCATCACCGCCTCGGCCAAGATCGCGGCGCAGACGGGCATCGAGATGGAAGCGCTCACGGCGGTGAGTGTCGCGGCCTTGACGATCTACGACATGTGCAAGGCCGTGGACAAGACCATGACCATCACCGAGATCCAGCTGGTATCGAAGACGAAGAAGGATATTTAACCATTTTAACGAAGCACATTTACGACTCATGCAAATTCAAGTTGGCATCATCACAATCTCCGACCGCGCATCCAAGGGACTTTACGATGATCTGGGCGGGCCAGCCCTGATGAAGGCAGCCGAGGGTTATGGCTGGAAAGTGTTGGCGGATGCTCTGGTGC
This sequence comes from uncultured Verrucomicrobiota bacterium, assembly GCA_964599715.1. GTDB lineage: Bacteria > Verrucomicrobiota > Verrucomicrobiia > Limisphaerales > JAEYXS01 > JAEYXS01. Next base: position 5,403 of record CAZRGY010000159.1, read on the forward strand.
CCGATGAGAAGCGTGATATCCAGCGCGCCATCCGTGAACAGATCGGCAAGGGCTGCCAGCTCATCCTGACTACGGGTGGCACGGGCGTGGCCTTGCGCGATGTGACGCCGGAAGCGGTGCGTGAAATCTCTATCCGTGAACTGCCGGGTTTTGGCGAAGTGATGCGCGCGGAATCCATGAAGATCACGAAGAACGCCATCCTGTCGCGTAATCTGGCGGCAGTGGTGGATAATGCGCTGGTCGTCTGTCTGCCAGGCAAGCCGAGCGGGGCGGTGGAGTGCCTGAGCTTTGTGGTGGGTGCTATTCCACACTGTGTCGAGGTGCTGCAAGAGGTGCCGACGAGCTGCTGATTTCCTCAGTTTTAGGGCCTAAATGCCCGTTGAAATTTCCTTTTCTGGGCGTGGCTGAACCGTCAAGCTGACGGTTCAAGCTATGCAAATCCGTTTCGCCATTGTGGCCGTACTGTTGCTCGCCGTCAGCGGGTTCAGCGCGGAAAAGCCTCTTCCCAAACCCTTGCGCGCCCTGCTGATCGCGGGTGGCTGCTGTCATGATTATGCCGGACAAAAAGATGTCTTGAAGAAGGGGTTGGAAGCCCGGGCGAATGTGACGGTGGAGGTCATCTATTCACCGGACAAGTCCACCAAGGCCCGCTTCGATATCTATGACAACCCCGATTGGGCCAAGGGGTATGACGTCATCATCCATGACGAGTGCTCGGCGGATGTGAAGGAGATCCCTTACTTCCAGAACATCATGAACGCGCACAAGACCATCCCGGCGGTGAACTTGCACTGCGCGATGCATTCCTACCGCATCGGCACGGATGAATGGTTCAAGTTCGTGGGCATCCATTCCACGAGCCATGGCCCGCAGGAACCCATCGCGATCGATTTCGTGAATCAGGAGCATCCTATCACGAAAGGTCTGGAGAATTGGACGACGATCAAGGAAGAGCTCTACAACAACATCAAGATTTTCCCGACGGCCACGCCACTGGCCAAGGGCTTGCAGATGGTGAAGCAAAAAGACGGCACGATGAAGGCGGTGGAAGCCGTGGTGGCTTGGGCGAACGATCATGAAAAGACCCGCGTCTTCAGCACCACGCTGGGCCATAACACGGCCACGGTGGCGGATGACCGTTATCTGACACTGATTACTCGAGGTCTGCTGTGGGCTTGCGGCAAACTGGACGATAAGAGCTACATCAAGGCCTACGTCGCGCCGTTGAAGCGGACGAACATCGCCAAGGGCAAACCCGCCAAGGCTTCCAGCGAAGAAAAGAACAAGGGCAACCTGGCGGATAAGGCTTTCGATGGAAATCCTTCCACACGCTGGTGTGCGAGCGGTCCGAGTGACAAGGAATGGCTTGAGGTTGATCTGGGTGCGCCAACGAAATTGACCGGCGTGAAACTCTCTTGGGAGTCTTCCGGCGCCAAGTATTTCCATAAAGTCGAGGGCTCGGTTGATGGTAAAGAGTGGAAGACGTTGGTGGATGCGTCGAAGACAGATAGCACCGGCACCTATGAGCATGACTTTGAGGCAGATGGCATCCGCCATGTGCGAGTGGCCTATCTTGGCAAACAGGGCGGAGGCTGGGGCAGCATCTGGGAGTTCGAGGTTTACAGCACGCAAACGGAGAAGATGGATCCGAAAGAAGCGGCCATGCTGAATGAGCCGCTGCTGAAGGAGGTCAAGGTGGCTGAGGGGTTTGAAGCGACACTCTTCGCCAAGCCGCCGTTGGTCAATTATCCGGTCTTTGTGGCCGCTGCACCTGATGGCACGGTGTACGTTTCCAGCGATGGCAATGGGTCACTGGATCGTGAAGCCAACCGCGGTTCTATCGTACGCCTGCGTGATCTGGATGGTGATGGGCGGGCGGATGAATCCAAGAAGTTCGTGGCCAATGTGGATTCACCACGTGGTCTGGCATGGGATCATGATCGTCTTTACGTCCTGCATCCGCCTCATATCAGCGCCTTCATCGACAAGGATGGTGACGGCGTTTCAGACGAGCAGAAGATTCTGGTTAAGAACATCGCCTTCACTTTCAAGGATCGTCCGGCCGACCACACCTCTAACGGTATCGAGTTGGGCGTGGATGGCTGGATCTATTGTGCCATCGGCGATTTCGGATTCATGGAGGCAGAGGGGACAGATGGGCGTAAACTGCAATTGCGCGGCGGTGGTATCGTGCGGGTGCGGACCGATGGCACAGGTTTGGAACTCTTTGCCCGCGGCACGCGCAATATCCTCGAGGGTGCCGTGAGTCCGTTGCTGGATATCTTCACCCGCGATAACACGAACGACGGTGGCGGGTGGGATGTGCGGTTGCATCACTTCACGGGCTTGGAAGAACATGGATACCCTCAATATTACAAAAATTTCCCCGAGGAACATGTGAAGCCGTTGGCAGATTACGGTGGTGGCTCTGGCTGCGGCGCGGCGTGGATCGATGAGCCGGGCATGCCTGCTGGCTGGAATAATCTGCCGTATACGGCGGATTGGGGACGGAACTTTGTCTATCGCCATACTGTAGCGCCGAATGGTGCGACGTATGCCGAGACGGAGAATCCCAAGGAATTTCTGGGGGCAACCCGTACGACCGATCTGGATGTGGATGCCTCCACACGTATCTATGTGGCGAGCTGGAAAGGCGCGACCTTCAAATACGCCGGGCCGGATGTCGGTTATCTGGTGCAGGTGACGCCGAAAGGTTTCAAACCCGAGCCATTGCCGAATTTCGCCAAAGCCTCCGATGCAGAATTGATTAAGCTGTTGGAATCCACCAGCTATCGTCGCCGACTGGAAGCGCAGCGCACGTTGATCCGCCGGGGACTGAACGACGCAACTATGAAGGCGCTGAACGCGGTGGCAGCGGATAATGGCAAGCCACTCGTTGCCCGGGTGGCGGCGGTGTTCGCTTTGAAGCAGGCTTTGGGTACGAAATCAGCCGGTATGCTGGCTAAGTTGGCGAGTGAGCCCTCCATTGCGGCGTGGGCGATCCGTGCTTTGACTGACCGCGAGGATCAGTTGGCCAACGTGTCGGCGCAACCATTGATCGCCGGGTTGAAATCCTCCGATCCCCGTACGCGCAAGGACGCGGTTGTGGCCATTGCTCGGCTGGGCAAGGTGGAACATGCCGGGGCGGTGACGCCGTTGCTTGGGGACAGCG
>CAZRGY010000160.1:0-5212 GCA_964599715.1 uncultured Verrucomicrobiota bacterium
TGCTGTGCGCACGGCAACACGGCTTGATCGTAGCCATGACGCGATTGGTGCATTTCGGCAAGTTGAGCGCAGATTTGAAGAAGCGCCATGCCGCCGTTTGCCTGGTGGATACCGCCTTGCACCAGAGCACACGCATCGGCACACCAGTGCGCGAAGTGTTCCGGCGCGGCACCACGGCCTATGCCGAACAAGGCTTTCCGGATGAGTGGCATTTGCATCATCAAGGCGGACCATGCGGGTATCAGGGGCGCGACTATCTCGGCACGCCCACGGCTCCCGGAGTGGTGCTGGAGAACCAGCCTTACGCGTGGAATCCCTCCATCACCGGCACGAAGAGCGAGGACACCATCATCGCCACGAAGAAAGGGCCGGTGGTTGTCACCGCTGCTCAGGACTGGCCGATGGTCGACGTGGAATGGAACGGCAAGATCGTGAAACGGCCGGATATTCTGGTGCGGTAAGGGAGCGCGGGTTGTCCCCGCATGTGTCTTGCCTCTAAGTTGTCGTTGTCATGTTGACCTCCATCCTCAAATTCTTGAGTCCGCTGGCGCATCCCATTTGTCTAGTCTGGCTCGCGTGTTTGGCCGGAGCGGTGGTGGCTGGCAGGAAGAAGCAGAAGCCGTGGATGTTTTTCCTGCTGGGCATAGCGTTGTTCATCTCGCTGGTGGCCAGCCGTATTCCGCTCATCCTGATGGGGAAACTGGAAGTGCCCTATGCCTATGTGGAACTGGAAAAATTGGAGCCGGGTGATGCCGTCATCCTGCTCGGGGGAGGCGCGGGTTTTTCCAAGACAGATCCGTTGGGGCTGAATTTCAATGAGGCATCGGATCGCGTCTTCACGGCCATGGAACTGATGCGCTTGGGCAAAGCGCCGGTGCTGGTTTTGGGCGGCGGCGGTGATGCCACGGAGAGTCAGGAGTTAGGTGAGGGCAGCAGCGTGAAGCGCTGGCTGGAGAAAAACCTCACGACGAAAGTGGAGATGCGGGAACTCACCATCTCCGGCAACACGCATGATGAAGCGGTGAAGTGCGCGGCCCTGGCGAAAGAGCAAGGCTGGAAGCGGGTCTTCCTTGTGACCTCGGGTTATCACATGCGTCGGGCCGAGGCGACATTTCACACAGCGGGCTTGCCCGTGATTCCGGTGGCTTGTGATTTTGTGCGGTCAGGCATGCCCAACAAAGCGCCATTTAATCCGACACCTTGGCCGCCGGGAGTGGAACTCTTCAGTCTATACGCCCACGAACAGGCAGGATGGCTGGTCTATCGCATGCGCGGATGGATCAAGCCGGAGGCGGTGAAGAAAACGCCTTGATGCCTTGAGCAAATGAATTGGCCCAACGGGCCAAAAGAGTCCAGCCCAAGGCAGACCGCTGAGGGCTGCCTTGGGTTAAGGGATGTCAGTGAAAGCGGCCTGAAAGGTCGCCAGAGGTTCTTGTGTCCCTTCAGGACACATCATATTAACGCGATAAACCTAGGGCAACGGCCGCTGTGCTGCGGCCGTTGCCCTAGGCTGGGCTCTCTTGGCCCTTTGGGCCAATGGGTGAAGACTTTCACTTCCCCTCTGCCTTGTATTCGATATGCGGCGAGCTGGTGATGGCACCGCGTTCGTCGATCACGTTCAGGAAGAAGGTAAGCGGGCGTTCTTTGGGCAAGGCGGCACTCACTACGTTATCCGTGAAGTGGGCCGGGATGGCCTTCCATTTGCGTTGCTCATAGGAGGTCGAGTCTGTGGTGTAGCATAGCTCGGCCTTGGTGATGGGGACGGTGGTGGTGTAGCCAGCAAACGCAGTATCAGCTGCCACGGTCATGTCCGTCACTTTGGCCAAGGGAGCGCCACCGCGCAAGATGCTGTCGGTGAAGAGCGCGATCTCCTCCGGGGCCCAGCCCGCCGGGTGTGAATGGCCCAGCTTGATATCCATGTGCAGGTTGCGCGGGCCTTTCACGAGGCGGTAAGACTTTTTGTAAACGGCGAGGCGGTAATGAAAATCCGTGGGCCGGTTCACAAAGAGGATGGGGCAGGTGGTGTTCGGCAGATACACCGAGGGATCAAAAAGTTCGCACCAGCGTTTGGTCAGTTCAGGCCCGTAGTTTTGAAAGCGGGTCAACCAGGCGCTGTCTTCCCAAAGGAAGCCGCTGCCATAAACGGGCACGGCACATTTCAAGCGTTGATCCACGCCTGAGACGATGCAGGTGAGATAACCGCCCCAGCTGATGCCGGTGATGCCGATGCGGTCGGCGTCCACTTCCGGCAAGCTACGCAGCAAGGAGTGGCCGCGGATGACGGCGGCGACGGCGTGATACGTCCACATGTCTTTCACGTCGGAAGTCGTCAGGTTCTGGAATTTCTCCACATCGCTTTGGTCGGGTCCGCCATCCGGCAGGCGTTTCTTGCCGGGGCCATTACCCGCCGTATCCATGGCGATGGCCACGTAACCGCGCTTGGCCCACATATCCGCCCAATTGGCGAAAGCTTGTCCGCCGCCACCGTGCACGAGGACCATCGCGGGAAAGGGGCCATTGCCTTGTGGTCGCCCGATGTAGGCGAAGACCCGCGTGGGTTTGCCATGATAGGGTTCGCCCTCGTAATAAACCTCCTGCACGAGCCCAGTGGTGGCACCGAAGGTATGCGTGGGTGTCTGATATAATTTAGTCAGGTCCCAGAGCTTTTGCTGTTTGGTGGCACTGGAAGAACTGGAAGAGTTTTCCTGAGTGGTTCCGCAGCCGCTCAAACAGAGGGCAAGCAGGCAGGCGATGAAAAGCCGGGAAAGGAAGTGCATGCCCGGGTTTTTAATCGAAAGGGAGGGAATCCGCAAAGTGAAACCGGGCGAAAAATTAACCTGTCTGTCACCGCATCTGCTCGCGAAAATAAAAGGACCGTATTATCTTGGGGGCATGCCAAAGAAACCATTCTTTGCCGAACATCGTCCGGCCATCCGGGAGCTCATCCAGCGGGTCGGGGGCGGCCACAATGCGGACATGGTGGCAGACATCATCGAGAATTCGCTGAAGCTCTTGAAGGACGTGGAGAATCGTGGCGACGTAAAGGTGATGCAAACGGCGATGCGGGAGATGCGTTATGCGTACCGGCTCTTCGCGCCCTATGATGGGAAACGCAAGGTGAGCATTTTCGGCTCGGCCCGCACGAAGCCGGGGAGCCGGGAGTATCAGCAGGCGATTGAGTTCGCCCGGGAGATGGTGGCGGCAGGTTTCATGGTCATCACCGGGGCCGGTCCCGGCATCATGCAGGCGGGCCATGAGGGAGCGGGCGCGGAGAACAGTTTCGGCTGCAACATCCGGCTGCCATGGGAGCAGAACGCGAATCCGGTCATCCTGGAAGATGAGAAACTCGTCACGTTCAAATACTTCTTCACGCGCAAGCTGATGTTCATCCGGCAATCCGATGCCATCGCGCTGTTTCCCGGCGGCTTCGGCACGATGGATGAAGGCTACGAGGCGCTGACGCTGATGCAGACGGGCAAGGCGCAATTGATGCCGCTGGTGCTCATCGACCGGCCCGGTGGCACGTATTGGAAGAGCTGGGACAAGACGGTGCGCGAGCATCTGTTGCGCAATGAACTCATCTCGCCGGATGATCTCTTTCTCTATCAGATCACCGACAGCCCGGAACAGGCGGTGAAATGGATCGTGCGCTTCTATCGCAACTATCACTCGATGCGTTTCGTGAAAGGCAAGCTGGTGATGCGGTTGAAGAATGTGCCGACGGCTTCTGCGCTCGAAGCGTTGACGGAGGATTTTGCGGACATCATCGGTTCCGGAAAGGTGGAGTTGGTGGAGCCGGCTGATGATGAGCGGGAGGAACACGAGGCGCTGGAACTGCCGCGTATCACGTTCGATTTTGACCGGCGGCAGTACGGGCGTTTGCGGCAGATGATCGATGTGGTCAATACGTGGTGAGCGCAGTCACGCGGGCGGTGGCAAAAAACGGTGCTTGAGCACTTGACTCAGAGCGTTTTCGGCGTATTGGTTGTTTATCAGAAAAGGGGAGAAGACGGCTCGAATGTCTGGGGACATCTGACCCGCCCCAAGGAGAAACAAGCAACACCAACCATACCATGAAACGTATACAGTATTGTGGGCTGGCCATGCTATTGGCCGGTCTCTGGGGCACAGCACTGCAGGCGACCGCGGCGGAAAGCTATATCGGGGCAGAAGCCGTGCTGCAACAGATCAAAGAAAAACAAGGGGCACCGCCGGAGGAAAAGAAAGAGGCCGATCCGCAGGCCGAATTCCGCAAGCAGATCAAAGACTTCGGTGGTAAATCCAAGACCATGCCGGCGGCTGAGGCGGCCAAGGGCTGGCTGGCATTGTTCGATCAGCTGGGCAAGACCAAGCCGCAAGATGTCTTTGGCCGGATGCCGAATGCAAAGCAGCCACCGGTGAATCTGACCGATGTGTTGGGCGTGTTGCCGCCGCCGGACAGTTGGGCGGAGCTGGAGAAGGCGGTGTTGGCGCGACCTGAACCCAAAGGGAAGGATGTCCAGCGGGAGCAGGGATTGAAGATGCTGGTTTACACCTTGAACGGCAAGACTGATGCCCGCCAGAAGGTGATCGCGAATCTGGAAAAACTGGCGAAGGACGTTGATCGCAGTGAGGCCTATCTCTACCAGAACATTTTCCAGATGCTGCGGCGGGCGATGCTGGCCTCGATCGATGATCCCAAGATCATCCTGCAGATGCTGGAGCAGCAGTTGGTCGAGGCCCAGAGAGAGGATGGCCGGGAAGAATTGAACCTGCCCAACCTGGTGGTCGTGGCGGGGGCAAAGGAGGCTGAAGCCTTCCTGCGCAAAGCGCTGGTGACGCCCAAAGTGAAGCTGGAAGTTCCCGCAGGCACAGCCACCCAACGGTTGGCGCAAAAGCTGGCGTTGGAACTGATCAACGATTTGAAGACTCCGCAGTGGGGATTGGTAAACTCACTCAGCACCGTGGAGCTTTATGAGGCGATGGAGAAAAAGTTCGCGCAGAAAGAGGAAGCGGCTGCGCCGACCATTCCGGGATTGCCCAATATCCCCAAGGTGAACCGGTTCGGAGGTGAAGATTATGAGAAGCAGCAGGCCAGTCTGTACTACCTGCTAGGCTTGATCGCGCAGAACCGGACGGAGGATGCCATCCGGGTGGCCAAGGCGGCCGGCAAGGAAGACCATGCGATGCTGCCGGGGGACGCCATCAGTGCCATGGAGAAAGCGGGGCATTC
>CAZRGY010000160.1:5222-7453 GCA_964599715.1 uncultured Verrucomicrobiota bacterium
ACGCACGGGAAGCCGGCAGCCGCTCGCGATCGAGCTGCTGACGGATGATCCCGGTCTGCCCTTCTGGCATAACTATGTGCAAATCTCGGCGAATGTCGGTCAGACCGAGCGCATGCTGGCATTGGTCAGACAGGCGGTGGCGAACAAGGATTTGCCCGCCAAGAAACGCGCCATGGTGGCCGGGGTGCTGACGCGAGCGTTGCTGGCGGCGGATAAAGTGGATGAGGGGGTGGCCGAGTTGATCCGTCAGGCGAAGTCCAAGCCGGATGAGCAAGCAGATGAAGACGACCAGATGGCCATGCTCATGATGTCGGGGAACACGGATGGCGCCGGTTTGCAAGTAGCCCGGATCGGCCATCTGATGAACCGTCAGGAATGGGTGGAAGAGGGGCTGGCTATCGCCCGCAAAGCGGTGGCAGAAGCGGCGAAAAAACCGCGGCAATACTCTTATAGTTCGGAGGAAATCCAGCTGGCTTCGCTACTTGCCAAACTGGGGCGGGGTGCTGAAGCGGAGCAGGTACTGCTGGATTACCTTGCCCGGCTGGCCACCAAGCCCAAGACACAGAATTACGGGCGAGCGGGCAATGAACGACAGGCTTTGATGTCGCTGGTGGCCTTATACGGCCAAGCTGGTCGGCAGGCGGATGTGCTGGTCTTGTTCGATCAGGCTCCTTGGTGGGAGGCCAAGGATGCGAAAGACTTCTACCTTGAGTCCGCGGGGGTGGATCAATTCAGCCATTTCCGCCAGCGCCTCCAGCCGGTCGGTTTCTTTCTGGCGCAGGCGTTGATCCAAGGCGGGCGGGTGGATGAAGCGCGGCCAATAGTCGAGGCGTTGCTGGATCAATTGCCGGGCAATGACCGCGGATACGAATTGCTGCTGCAAGTGGATGCCGCGAAAGCGGTGGCGCGGCTGGATGAGCTGTATGCGCGCGACCAGTATGAGGAGCGTCCGCTCATCTGGAAGGGCAAGGTGCTCTTCGATGCAGGCAAAGTGGATGAGGCTGAGAAGGTGATCCGTCAGGCGGTGGCGGTGGATCCTTCCGATGGCGAGCAGGGGCCAGATGATCGGATGCGGGTCTATGCCATCCTCGCAGACATCCGGGAGAAGAAAGGGGACAAGAAAGAAGCGGACGTGTTCCGCGGAGCGGTGCGGGCCATCCGGCTCTCGGAGCAGGCGGACCTGTTCGCCCAAGCGGGACTGCTGAAGCGAGCGGTGCAGATGTATCAGGATTCGCTGAAGCATTTCGCCGACGCGTATTGCATCCAGTCCCGTTTGGCGGTGCAACTGTCCGAGATGGGCATGCATGCGGAGGCGGAGGCGTATTACCGCAAGGCGTATGAATTGATGCCGGACAGTTTCGGCCGGGTGGAGAGTCATTGCTTCGGTTGTGAGCGGGCTTTTGCCGGTGAGCGGGCCCAAGGCATCGCGGAGACGGTCTTCGCCAAGCTGGCGGCAGAGCGGCCGAACCAGCCGCAAATCCATTACCTGCTCGGTTATCTGCGGCATGAACAGGAGCGGCATAACGAAGCGTTGCCGCATTTCCAAAAAGCGGTGGCGCTTGATCCGCAGTATCTGAATGCCTGGGTGAAGTTGCAGGAGACCATCCAGCATGTCCACCAGCCGGCGGCAGAGCGTGATCGCATCGCGCTGGCGATCCTGCGGCTTGATCCATTGGGGCGGCATGCCCGCACCCAGATCACCGATCTGATGGATGTGCGTGCGCTGTGGGAGTTGGTGGAGAAGGCCCAAGCCATCCAGCCGAAAGCACCCACTGCCCTGTATGCCCTGGCCGCTTCCACCAAGGCGATGGAGGAAAAGGCGAAGAACGCGCCGAACGAGAGTTACTATTACAATTCGAGTTTTGAGCGAAATCAACAGGTCACCCCGGTGACGGCCTTACAACGGCTGGCCTTCGTGCAGGTGGCGATGCAGTTGATGGGCGGACGCGGCGGGATGTATTGGTAACATCCGGCTTAAAGACGATGTGACGGCGGCGGTGGTGCTTGCGAAGGCCAACCGCCGCCGTTTTTTTACGTGATAAATCTGGTCGTGACGGTTTTGTTGATTTAGTAATTGGAGATGGGAAAACAATCGACTGGAAAAAAATCAATTGTTTAATAATTGACGAGAGAATGTTCACATATAAAGAAGCAACACTCGAAACAAAAAGCACTCCTTCAGCTTCCGGACAATATGTCAACTTTTTCACTCATCCAAACAACTGCAAAAT
>CAZRGY010000160.1:7463-8569 GCA_964599715.1 uncultured Verrucomicrobiota bacterium
AAGTTCAGTTGCCAGAATTGCCGGGCTGGATGATTCTACGGCGGGCCGGTGAGGATGTGAAACCTAGCCAGCCTACTATCAGACCGATGCCTTGATCCAGGTCTGGTGCGTTGTTTTTTGAGGTATCTGTAACAAGTATGCCGTCACGCCCGCCGAACCAGCCGGCTCCCGAGGAGGAACCGTCGGAGTCTTCCATTGTAACCAGCCTGATGCGACTGGCTAAGTTCCTTTTGTTCATCTGTGCGCTCCAGTTCATCGGCCTGTCGTACATGATCTATCAAAAGAAAAAGGCAGGCCCACCACCGGAGCAACCAGCCCATAACACTGTGCTGTCCGTGAGCTCCAAAGCGGATAAACCCCGAGAGTATTCACTGAAAGGAAAACCCGGTCCTTGGGGGAATCTGGAATATGTGCGGATCAATATCGTATCACCGGATGATTTTTTACCAGGTGCGGATCAGTCCATGCCTAAAACCAGATGGCGCTTCGGCGGCTACAACGCGGATAAGCTGACGGCGTTTTTCCAGTCGTGCGATATGACGCCGGAGCAATTGTCCGAATTGTTGCGCCCAATCGGGTGGTCGGTTTCGGCGGAAGGTATCAGTATCACGCCCAGCGAACAATTGGTACTGGGAATGTCAGCGGAAGCGCGCGGCCAGATCTACTCTGTTTTGGCGGAGACGGCGGCTAACGATTTTCAGGTGTGGCCCTACACCTTTCGCCCGGGCGCTTTTGACGAATGGTTCGAGAATAGCGGAGTCTCTGCAGAACAGCAGGCGCTGATCAAAAAGCTGACCTATCGCCGTGGGCCGGCCATGTGCTTTTCCGATCTGCGAGAGGTGTTGATGCAAGTGCCGGAGGAGAGCGAGCGTCAGGCCATCACCCAAGCGCTATCCCGGCGAACGGGGCTGCTAGTGAAGCTACGGGTCGACCCAGACAGCGATCTGGAGAAGCTGACGGAGTATTGGGCCAAAGGTGGCCGGGCCAAGGATGTGAGGGCGTTGCTGGATTCGCTGAGCAAAGTGCCGGGCGGGACCACGATTGATATCGCCCATCTGCTGCCCGCCTTTGTGCGTTCCCGGCTGAACACCTTTCCCGAGCCGGTC
>CAZRGY010000161.1:0-8478 GCA_964599715.1 uncultured Verrucomicrobiota bacterium
TGCTGGTCGCGGTCGGCGTCCGCATCAAAATCAAAGACAGCCTCCTCCAGACGACGCCGGCACTGTTCTATCTGGTGCTGAATACCTACCTCGGTTTGGCCGCATTCTGACCACCCGGGATGCGGTCATTGCTTGATAAAACACGGCTGCCGGATTGGCGTTCGGCGGTTGTTCCACTAAGATGCTTGGAGCATGAATAAAAAAGAATCATCAAGCTCTGCGACGGCGTAGATCATATCACGCAGGACATGGGCATGGGCATCCTCGGCGGCGAGGAAGATCACCGCCGCGAGTTTATCGACTCGCCTCAAGGCATACGAGAAACGCTAAATGATTTCCCTCAGAAATTCTATCCGCAACGCCACCGCGCTCGTATGGACGTGCCTCGCCCTCACCATGAACGCTGACGCCACCTCTGAGCGAATGCTCTTCCATTTCCAGGCCGCGACGAATTCGCCCGCCTGGCAAATCGTGAATGACGATGTGATGGGCGGCGTGTCCAAAAGCCGGTTTCAAATCCTCACGAACGGCACCGCAGTTTTCAGCGGCGTGGTCTCGCTGGAAAACAACGGTGGCTTTGCCTCGGTGCGCTCCTCCCCGGTGCGGCAAAATCTCAACGATACCGATGCCTTCGTGCTCCACGTGCGCGGTGATGGAAGGCGTTACAAGTTCACCGCGAGGACCGAGACGGGTTTCGACACGCCGAATTATCAGGCCGAGTTCACCACGAAGCGTGGCGAATGGGGGGAACATCGGCTGGCGTTCAAGGATTTCGTGCCGACGTTTCGTGGACGCGTGTTGACGGACATGCCACCACTGAACCCGGCGAAGATTGCCTCGGTGGGTGTTCTCATTTCGGACCAGCAGGCCGGGCCATTCCGGCTGGAGATAGACTGGGTCAAAGCCACCCGCCGCCCGAATTGAGGAACTAACTCAGGCTGGCCGCTTCAGCATGGCTTTGGCCTGGTTCGTGATGAGCGCGACGGCCGGATGCGCGATGCGCCGCTCTGCCGTGATGGCGTGGAAGCGCATCCGGCAGCCCTTAGCTTGGCCGATCATGTGGAAGCCGTAGCGCTTGACGGCCTCGTCCAGCGCCACGGTGGGCACGGCGATGAAGCCGCGTCCTTCCGCCGCCATGACTTTCATCAGCGCCAGATCTTCAAATTCTGCCACGACCCGCGGCTTAATCCCTTGCTCGCGAAACCATGTTTCCAAGACCCGGCGCAAGACGGTGTTCTCCGCCGGCAAAAGCGCGGGCGCATCGTCAAGTGATTTTGGAAAACCGCGCTTCAAGCGCCCGGCCAGCTTCATCTCGGCGCACAAGGTGGCACCGCTTTCGCCGAGCGGATGGGTGAACATCTTGAAGCTCGTGCTGCTGGATGCCGGTTCGTCGGAGAGCACCAGGTCGAGACGATGTGCCGCAAGTTGTGCGAGCAAATCTTCCATCTTGCCCTCGCGGCAGATGACATGCACGGGCTGGGGAAATGCAAAGACCGGCTTTAGAATTTCATTCGTCACCAGCTTGGGGAATGAATCGGTCACGCCCACATAGAGCTTCAAGGTGCGCGTGCCCGGACGCTGCCTGACCGTATTCATCACCTCGCGACCGAGGGAGAAAATTTCTTCCGCATAACCCAGAACGATCCGCCCGGTGTCGGTCAGCTTGTTATTCCGGCCTTCGCGCTGGAAAAGCTTTTCGCCGAACACGGACTCCAGCTCACGGATCTGCTCGGAGATGGACGGCTGGGAAACGCCGAGCTTCTGCGCGGCACGCGCGAGACTGCCTTCCTTGGCCACGGTCCAGAAATAGCGCAAGTGGTGGTAGTTCAACCATTCCATTGTAGGCGGAGAATGCTTCGGAATAACCGAAGCGTCAATTCGGAAAGGCGTATTAGTCTGCGCTGGCAAAGGCTTTTAAGGTGTTGTTGTGAACAACAGCCTTGGGATTAACCAGAGGCGCACGACGAAGATTATGAAAATGAACTTGAAGCATGTCAGCATTCGTTCGACTAACACCTTAGATTCTTGGGTGGAGAAACAAATCCTGGCACTGGGTGGCGCGCGGCAGATTGACGAGGCCAACATCAAACTCGCCCACCAGGCGGACGCCAGTCCCGCCTACGAAGCAAGCGTCCATCTCGTCACGCCGGGGCCGGATGTCTTCGCCGAAGCGCGGGATCACACCATCCGGGCTGCGTTCGAGAAAGTGATGAAGCAGCTGCGCACCACTATCGCTCATCGCACCGCCAAGCAGGTGCAGAATGTGAAAACTAATTTACAGGCTCCAATCTCGAGATCTCGCGGCGCGCGCCGGTAACTGAAGCCGAAACTAACCTAAGGAATCCAACCATGAAAGCGAATCTCGGCAGGGTAATGATGGCTTACGGACTGTTTCTAATCGCCATAGGTGCGGCCGGTTATCTGTCGAACCCTGAGAAGGCCGCCACAGCGCTCATGTCCGGAGGCACTTTCGGCGCGCTCTCGATCCTGTGGGGTTGGCTGATGTCGCGCGGGGTTGGCTGGAGCCGTTGGGCCGCTACCGCGACGACGACCCTGCTGTTCATCGTCTTCGCTTGGCGCGGGAGCGTGAGTTGGATGGCGTTTGCCGGCGGCGCATCGGAGAAACTCACCGCCGCCATTCTCATCACCCTGATGGGCGCCGCGTCGCTTGCGATGGCTGCGGCGCTTTTCAGAAATGTTTTGCGGCACCAGACTCGTGGTCAAGTCCGCCCCTGAACCCCATGAATACCTCCACACTTGGACAGCCCACACGCCCCAACCCCAACCTCGAGACCATAACCACTGCCGAACACGAAGCCATTCTCATCGTCTGCCTCATGGCCGCCTTTGCGGACGGCGGCAAGAGCGACGCCGAGCGCGCCGAGTTCAAACGTATTACCGAGGGGTTCTCCTTGCCCGGCGTCGACCTGGCGAAACTCTACCAGGATGTGCTAATGAAGCGCACCTCCGTTGAACGCGCGGCCTCCGCTTTGCCTTCGCCCGCATCCCGCACCCTCGCGTACGAAATGGCCGTGTGCGTGTGCGACGCAGATGACGCTTTGAACGATGGCGAGAAAGAATTTCTCTCCAACTTGCGCCGCGCGCTCGGGTTCGACGCCTCCAAGATGGCGCGTTTCGAGGAGCAAGCCGGCGCCTTGACTCTTGCCTCGGTGCCGCTCGTCTTGCCGGCGGTGGCGGCTGAGTCCGCCGCGCCCCCGGTCATTGACGTCACACCCGCAGGTGCCGCCAGTACGGACCAGATGGTGCTAAACTACGCGATTCTCAACGGCGCGCTGGAGTTGCTGCCCGAATCACTGGCGACGATGGCCATCGTGCCGTTGCAGATGAAGATGGTCTATCGCGTCGGCAAGGAGCACGGTTACACCCTCGACCGCCGGCACATCACCGAGTTGCTCGGCGCGGCCGGCGTCGGGCTAACCTCGCAAGTCGTGGAGGGCTACGCCCGCAAGCTGCTGGGCGGATTGCTGGGGAAGTTCGGCGGCGGCCTGGCCCGTTCGATCGGCAACCAGGCTGCCAGTTCCGCGCTGACCTTCGCCAGCACCTGGGCGCTTGGCAAAATGGCGCAGCGCTATTACGCCGGTGGCCGCACGCTTTCGGCGTTGCAAATGCGCGAACTGTTCGCCTCGCTCGTCGGTGAGGCGAAGTCACTGCACGACCGTTACGCCGGCGACATCCAGGCCAAAGCGCGCAGCGTCAACCCCGCCCAACTACTCAACCTCGTGCGCGGACAATGACGGCAGGCCCGGCACACTGCTCGTTTGGCTCCGAAGAACCGTTAATGCTACAAGTGAGTCCTCGCACCACGGTTGGCTCTGCGGAGCAGTGCGGCCGCGTGCCTGATGTCGGGACCGCGTCGAAGTCCTTAAGCAGTGCGGCGGGACTACGAGTGCGTTGGCTCAACCGACTTTCTTTACTTCGCCCTTTTTGTCGGATGGCTTCTGGATGTGATGCAAAGCGAATGCCGTCAAAATAACGCCTGCAACCAGGAGCACTGTTAGTCCTGCCCCTCCCGAAGCCCACTCCATTCTATCAAGAAACATCCACACACTACTGAAGATCAGAATCGAGCCGCCGATCAGCACCATCTCCATCCAGATAATTGTTTTCATATTCACGCTTGGGTCCTACTGAGGTTAGGCTCTGTCTCGGACAAAGCCTGCGTTGGCCGCCCGGCCGCCATCGACCGGCAGTGCTTAACTCGTTCTTTGACAGGCGAATTCGCACTGAGTGTCTCCGGGCAAGACCGCGCGGCAAGGATTTAGGCGGGAGCTCGCCCGGCCGGATCGTCCACCCCTGCTTTTCCTGGCGCAAGGCGCGCCGGTGAACCGACGTTCTGAAAACACTTCGGATTAACCTTAAGGACACTTCTGAACTTCCGATTAGTCACCCCGCGTCCGACTGCTACCTTAGGTTCGGTTGACAAAACTATGACTGATCAAGCCTGGCTCTGGATTGGATTCAACGTCTTCGTGCTCGCAATGCTCGCACTGGACCTCGGCGTGTTTCATCGCAAGGCCCACGTCGTGTCGCTGAAGGAGTCGTTCGCCTGGACCGCCGTCTGGGTCGTCCTCGCGCTCGTGTTCAACGCGGGACTGTGGTATTTCGCCGGCTCGCAGAAGGCGCTGGAGTTCTTCACCGGCTATCTCATCGAGAAATCATTGAGCGTGGATAATGTATTCGTATTTGCCTTGCTCTTCTCCTACTTCGCCGTGCCCCCAATCTATCAGCATCGGGTACTGTTCTGGGGCATCCTCGGGGCGCTCATCATGCGGGCCATCATGATCGCTGCGGGGGCGGTACTAATCGCAAAGTTTTCGTGGATCATCTACGTGTTCGGCGGGTTTCTGATCCTGACGGGCATCAAGATGATCGTGAAGCGCGAGGAGGAGATTCATCCCGAGCGCAATCCTGTTGTCCGCTGGTTCAAGAAGCTCATGCCCGTGACACCGGACTATCGGGCCGACAAGTTTTTCGTGCGGGAAAACGGCATCCTCATGGCCACGCCCTTGTTTGTGGTGCTCCTTCTGGTGGAGATATCCGATCTGATCTTCGCCGTGGATTCGATCCCCGCGATCTTCGCCGTCACCACCGACCCGTTTATCGTCTATACCTCGAACGTTTTCGCGATCCTCGGCCTGCGCTCGCTCTACTTTGCGCTGGCCGGCGTCATGGACAAATTTCACTACCTCAAAATCGGGCTCGGCGTGGTGCTCGCCTTTGTCGGCGTGAAGATGCTGCTGGCCCATTCGCCTTGGAAGCTCGACACGCTTGCCTCGCTCGGCGCCATCGTGCTGATTCTGGCGACGTCCATACTGATGTCGCTGCTGCGGCCAAAGAAAGTGGCCATCCCCACGGTTGTGCCCCAACCAAGCCTGGAACGACCCGAACTGCCATGATGATTATCGTTGTCACGCTGTCATTCAATGCGAACGGACTGTTCGCGATGATGGAGACGAATGCACAATGATCCAGTTTGCCCAACAACTTACCCAGTCGATTGCCTTCCGCACGTTCATCATCGTGGTAATCGTGCTGGCCGGGGTGCTCGCCGGACTGGAAACCAGCGCCTCGCTGGTCGCGAAACACTCGGCGCTATTGCGCGCGTTGAATCTCGCCGTGGTCGCCATCTTCCTCGCCGAGATCGCGCTCAAGCTGGTGGCGCACGGCCGGCGGCCGTTCGACTACTTCCGCGATGGCTGGAATGTCTTCGATTGTGTCATTGTCGCGTTGTGTCTGCTGCCCGTGGCCGGCCCTTTCGCCGCGGTCATCCGGTTGGCCCGTGTGCTACGACTGCTCCGCCTGGTCAGTGCTTTGCCCAAGCTGCAACTGCTCGTGGGCGCACTGCTGAAGAGCCTGTCAGCGATGGGCTATGTCAGCATCCTGCTGGTGCTGCTGTTCTACATTTACGCCGTGGCGGGAGTGAATCTCTTCGGGAAAACCGATCCGCTCCATTTCGGTTCGCTGGGCGCAGCGCTCCTTTCGTTGTTCCGCATCATCACCCTCGACAACTGGGGCGACATCTATTTCGCTCAGGTCGCGCATGTTCCCGTGATCAAGGTGGCGGTCTATTTTGCGACCTTCATTGTGTTCGGCACGATGATCATTCTCAACCTCTTCATCGGCATCATCCTCAACAGCATGTCCGAGGCGCACGCCGAGCAGGCGCTCCAGGCCGAGAGGTCCGCCGGGGATCTCGCTCCGAATCAGGCCGTGCTCGCCCGTTTGGATCACACCGCCAAACAACTGGCTGAACTGCAAACTGTACTGGCCGGACTGCGCCAGGAACTCACCACTGAGGCTCCCGTCCCCGTCGCCCCAAGCACCTCATCATGCCCATCGCACCCGTCATCGCCGTGAACCCAGTCGCCGCCGCCGTCGTCCTGCCCCGCGTGCTGAGGCGTACCCTGTCGAGCCAGCTTGCCCGATTGGCCACGCAATTCGCGGATCGTCCAGTCCGGCTGGGCGAACTGACCGATATCTTGCAACTGCGCGGGTACAACGCCCTGCTGGTATTTCTCGCCTTTCCTTTCGTCACTCCTATACCACTGCCCGGCATCTCCACGATCTTCGGTCTCGTAATCGCCATGCTTGGCGTGCGCATGTTGTTGGCGCAACGCCCCTGGTTGCCGGAGCGGCTCACGGTCTGCCAACTCCCGGCCCGCTTTCTACCCAAGCTCCTCCTGAGGGTAAGTCACGGGTTCCGCCGACTGGAGGGATTATTGAAGCCCCGCCTTTTTTATCCGGAGTTCCCCGCGGCTTTTCTAAGGGCGACCGGCGCAATGGTGGTGATTTGTGGCTTGTTGCTGCTGCTCCCTCTGCCCATTCCGTTCAGCAATGCGTTCCCCGCGCTCACTATAATCCTCTTGGCCGCCGCCGGCCTCGAGCGAGATGGCGCGGTGTTTGTAACCGGGTGCATCCAGTTCACGCTCTGCCTCGGCTTCTTCGTGGTGCTGGGTTTAGGCGGCGCTGAAGTTTGGCAGCGATTTTTCAATTAACCGGACTTTCATGATGAAACCCTTTCTCCTTACCCTGTTGACCGTCACGGTCTACCTCCTCCATCAGGATTTCTGGAACTGGGACAAGGCTGAGCCGCTGGTCTTCGGCTTCGTGCCCATCGGCCTCGCGTACCACGCCGCCTATTCATTAGCTGCGGCCGCGCTGATGTGGGTCTTCGTGAAGTTCGCCTGGCCCGCGCATTTGGAAAAAGTTGAACCGTATCGCGAGGATATCAAGCCGGAGGACAAACAATGATCCCCGCCCTCGTCGTCTTTGCCTACCTCGCTGTCATCCTCTACATCGGCATCTTTGCCTTTCGCAAAGGCAAGGCCACCGGCGAGGACTACTTCGTCGCCAGCCGCTCGCTCGGGCCTTACGTGTTCCTGCTTTCGCTCTTCGGCACTAACATGACAGCCTTCGCCATTCTCGGGAGTTCCGGTCTGGCCTACCAACGCGGCATCGGCGTTTACGGACTTATGGCCTCGGCGTCGGGACTCGTCATTCCGCTCTGCATATTTTTTATCGGGACGCGACTGTGGGCCTTGGGCAAACGCTTCGGGCACATGACGCAGGTGCAGTTCTTTCGCGACCGCTGGGAATGCTCCTTTATCGGCACCGTCCTCTTCGCGCTCACGGCCGCGATGCTCGTGCCCTACATCATCATCGGAATGATGGGTGGCGGCCACACGCTAGAGACATTGACCACGGTGAAGGACGCCGCCGGCAATCCCGTGATGATTGAGGTGCTGCGGAACGGGCAAACCATTCTCGAACCCAAGCATTGGATCAGCTACGAACTGGGCAGCGCGATCGTGGCCTTGGTGGTGATGAGCTACGTCTTTTTCGGTGGGATGCGAGGCACGGCATGGGTGAATGCGTTTCAAACCGTGATGTTTCTCACTTTCGGCACGGTGGCCTTTGTGCTTATCGCAAAAAATCTCGGCGGCTTCGACCACATTGTCGAGCGCCTGGCGGCCAATCCCAAGACCGAAGGACTGCTCACCCGCGCGCGCATCTCCCCGCAGGAATTCTTCAGCTACACTTTCATTCCGCTTTCGGCCATCATGTTTCCGCACATCGCCATAATGTGCATGACTTCCGAGAAGGTGACCGCATTCAAGAAGACGGTCATCTTCTACCCGCTCTGCATTGCGGCCATCTGGCTGCCCAGCGTGTTCCTGGGCCTCGTGGCGGCCGACCAATTCCCCGGGCTCAAACCCGGTGAGTCGGATGATGTCATTCTGCGCCTCCTCACCGCCAATACGGGTGTCGTGGTGGCGGGCTTCCTCGGCGCGGCGATTATGGCCTGCGTGATGGCGACCGACTCCCAGATTCTCGCGCTCGGGACCATGTTTACCAAGGACATTGTGTCCTACTACAGTGGTGCGAAGCGCCTCAGCGACACGACCGTAGTTTGGACGGGGCGCATCTTCGTCGTGGCCATTACGGTCATCGCCTACT
>CAZRGY010000162.1:0-8117 GCA_964599715.1 uncultured Verrucomicrobiota bacterium
AGGCAAAGGCCGGATGCTAGAGTACCGCAGGACAGGATGCATCGGCGGAGTCAGGTTGAACGGATCGAATGGGAAGGCGACTTCGGGGAACGAATGAATTAGTTGAGAGGAGATCGTGTTGAGCGTTGAGTGAGGGGTGGGACTAATGGGGCGGATAGGACAAATGGGAAGCGTTCAACATCGAAAGAAGGGAAATCGAGGACGAAGGACGACGACGAGAACGAGGACGATTGAAACGGGGTGCATCTCAGTCTTGCATCTCCAGCCAATGCCCGCTTGAATCCCCGGCTCAATTGCATAACTGCTGACGAAGCATCATGGCACCGAAAAAGAAAGCTGACAGTGAAGGGCAACCAGAATTGCCGATCGAAGGGCAAGAGCTGGCGCCCTTGGAAGCCAATGGTAATGGCGAGGCGCATGTAGAAGCGGAAATGGTGGAGGAAGTGGCGCACAAGCCCTTTGTTCCAGCCAATATCGAACTGGCCCTGCATCGCCGGGTGGACCGTGGCTTTCTGGATTACGCCTCTTATGTCATCCGCGACCGGGCCATCCCGAATCTGGCGGATGGATTGAAGCCGGTACAACGGCGCATCCTCTGGGCCTTGCACGAGAAGGACGATGGAAAGTTCATCAAGGTGGCGAATGTCAGCGGTCATGCGATGCAGTATCATCCGCATGGCAACGTCTCGATTGACGATGCGTTGGTGGTGCTGACGAACAAGCGCTACTTGATCGAAGGGCAGGGGAACTACGGCAACATCTTCACGGGGGATGGCGCGGCGGCTTCCCGTTACATCGAGTGCCGATTGACGGAGCTGGCGCGGAATGAAGTCTTCAATGATGAATTGACGGAATTCGTCCCCAGTTACGATGGTCGTAACAAGGAGCCGGTGACCTTGCCTTGCCGGTTGCCGCTACTCTTGATGCTCGGGACGGAAGGGATCGCGGTGGGTTTGTCCTCGCGCATTCTGCCGCATAACTTCATCGAGTTGCTGAAGGCGCAGATCTGCATACTGAAGGGTGAATCTTTCAAGTGTCTGCCGGATTTCATCACGGGCGGCCTGATGGATGCCCGCGATTATCAGGACGGCAAAGGCAGCATCAAAGTCCGGGCGAAAATCAAAGAGAAGGACGACTCCACAGTCGTCATCAAAGAGATTCCGCCCACGATGACCACGGAGTCCCTCATCGCCTCGATCGAGGATGCGGTGAAGAAAGGAAAGCTCAAGGTTCGCAGTGTGAGTGACTTCACCTCAGAAGAGGTGGAAATCGAGATCAAAGCTCCCCCAGGGGTCAGTGCCGAAAAGCTGATTGATGCACTCTATGTCTTCACCGGCTGCGAGGTGTCCATCAGCAGCCGTATCATCGTCATCCGGAACAACCGGCCGGTGGAGATGACGGTGACGGAGGTGCTCCAAGAGAACACGGCGCAACTCGTAGAGCTCTACAAGCGCGAGCTGGAGCTGAAGGAGCGGCAGTTGCAGGATGACCTGCATTTTCGCACTTTGGAGCGCATCTTCATCGAGGAACGCATCTACAAGAAGATCGAGCAGTGCAAAACGAATGAGGCGGTGCATATCGCGGTGCATGATGGTTTCAAGCCGTTCGCGAAGGAGTTGGTGCGTGAGTTGCGCACGGAGGACGTAGACCGCCTGCTGCAAGTCCGCATCCGCCGCATCTCGCTATTCGATATCAACAAGCACCGGGAAGAGATCGAGAAGGTCAAAGCGGAGTTGAAGGAGATTCAAAAGAATCTCAAAAACTTGACCAAGTATGTCATCGGCCGCATCGAGGGGCTGATCGAGAAATACAGCCCGATCTATCCGCGCCTGACCAAGTCCAGCCGCTATGATGTGGTTGAAGCCAAGGAAGTCGCTTTCAAAGCCTTCAAGGTATCCTATGACCGCGGTTCGGGCTATGTCGGCTACAAGGTTTCGGGAGATGAGTTCAAGCTCGACTGCACCAAATTCGACAAGCTGTTGCTGGTCTTCAAAGACGGCCACTACAAGGTCATCGAACTGGAAGAGAAACTCTTTGTCGGACCAGATGTGATCTATTGTGACATCCCGGACCGTGATCGGGTTTTCACGCTCGTCTATGCGAATCGTGACGCCACGTTCATCAAGCGGTTCACATTTGGCGGCATCATCTTGAATCGCGACTATTCCTGCACCCAGGAAAAGTCCAAGATACTATTCTTTTCACCGGATACGCCCGAGCAATTGTATATCAAATACAAGCCGGCGCCGCATCAAAAGGTGAACCAGCAGACCTGCAATCCGTCAGAGGTTGAAGTAAAAGGCGCTAAGACCAAAGGCCGCCAGATGACTATCAAGAGCGTGGCCTCAGTGAACGCCAAACCGCCTCGCAACTGGGATGAAGCGGAAACGACCTCGGTGCTGAAGTTCGTATAACAAAACCACCGACGTCGTCATCGGACGGCACTACCAAATCGGATTAGGCCGATAGAGTGGGGCAGCCCAAGCCGTCTCCTTGGCTTTTTCGAGGCCTGGATCGGAAGGCGGTTGGGTCGCTTCCAGGTAATCCAGCAGCTTGCTTCTTACAGATGGCAGGATAGGCCACATACCGTTCTGTTTCTGCATCTTGGTGATGGTCATGTCCCATTTCTCGCGAGTCTGATGACTGGCGGCGATCACCGCGGAAGAGTGACAAGGCATGCAATTGGCCAGCACGAGTTCGCGGCCCTTACCTGGTTTCAATTGTTGGATAGCATTGATGTTGGCAGCGCCAGAATCAGGAGGCGCATCCGCAGCTTGCAAAATGCTGCTGCCAACAATTGCTCCAGCGGCTAGCAGAGCGCACAGAGAGTAGGGGAGGCGGTTCATACGGCCTTGATGGCGATACGTTGCATGGCATTGTTGCAGTAGCCACTTGGATTCCAGCCGGGCACCAGCATGGGCTGCATCTTACCTGTGTGATCGGTCGCCCTAGCCCAGATCTCGTAATAACCCTTTTGTGGAAGTTTCAGTGCGACATTCCAGTTTTGCCAGGCGTATTTATTACGCGGCTTGCCCAAATTGCATTTCACCCAGGTGGCACCAAAGTCAAAACTGACATGCATGGCGGTGACATCACCAAAGCCGCTCCAAGCATGGCCGCTGAGCTTCAATTCCTGACCAAGAGCCACTTCCATACCCGTGGCTGGATTGGTGATGATGGATTTCACCGGAAGTTCTTCGATGATATCCATGTCCTTCTCGTCCACTTCGGTGCCGGGTGCCACCGGGTATCTGGGTAACCGGTAAGAATGTCCAGTCATCTTGGTGCCATCATGGACACGATCCCGCACCCAGATGCGTTTTAGCCATTTGCCAGAAGTGGAAGCTGGCCAGCCTGGGCAGATGAGACGCAACGGCCAGCCGTGCAAAGCGGGCAGGGGCTCTCCATTCATCTCCCAAACCAGCATGGTGTGTTCATCCAAGGCTTTGGCGATAGGAACGCCGCGGGAAATGGCATCTTTGTTCGGCAATCGGCTCAAGTGCGGATCTTCACCGATGTAGCCGATATAAACTGCCGATGATTTGACGTCTGCATCCTTTAGCACGTCTTTCAGCAAGATACCGGTGTAGAGCGAGCAACCAACTCCTCCTAACGTCCATTGGTTGCCACTGGCGGGAGGGTTGTAGCCAGCACGACCATTGCCGGCGCATTCGAGCACCAATGCTCGCGTGTGGTGCTTGTAGTTCTTTTTGAGCTGATCGAACGTGAGCTGGAGCGGCTTGTTCACCTCGCCATCAATTGTCAGACTCCAGCCGTTCAAATCCTTTTTCTCGGCACGTTCGGGCACATGTCCGTTATTCCGGATGAAATGATGCTCGTTAGGCGTGATTTCATCGTGCAACAAGGTGACGGGCGTCTCGGCATTTAAGGGCCGATCACCGAGAATGCGTAAGCCTCGTTTACCAGGTATCTCGGTCAAACCCGCCGCTTCGGCGGCAAGCGCCTCCGGAACAAGCCCGGGAGCCAGTTTATCCGCAAAAGGAATGGGTGCGCCCAAGGCCGCAGCCAATGCTGCCAGACCGCCAGAAGCCAAAAATTTACGCCGGTTTAGACCGTCCAGCACACTGGGTTCATTTGTGCCATTCGGTTCGGTATCACGAATCGTGTTCTGCATGATAAAAAGGGTGGCATCAGGGGGCTGTTTTTACCGTGCGAGATGCCATAGAGATAAGACTACGTTCAGAATTTTTCTATTCAATCCCGATGTGCTTGCCTAGGATGCGACTCCATTTCGAGCGGAATTATGAGTGAAGCAATTGCAGGTGTGAGTCCAGAGAGCAATGAGCCGGTGCGTCCATCGGATTTCATCCGGGATGTCGTAGCGGCAGATCTGGCGAGTGGCAAACATCAGAAAAGCATCACCCGGTTTCCACCTGAGCCCAACGGATATCTCCACCTCGGCCACGCCAAGTCCATCTGCCTGAATTTCGGCATTGCGCACGAGTTTGGTGGCGTCTGCAATCTGCGCATGGACGATACCAACCCGACCAAGGAAGAGGTCGAGTATGTGGAATCTATCATCGCTGATGTGAAATGGCTTATTGGCGGCTGGGCTGACGGGCAATTCGGTCTTAAGTCCAAAGGGCAGACGCCCGCCAGCAATTCGGTGAACGGTAAAACAGATTTCCACCAGGCTGCGGTGGTCGGTAAGCCCGAGGAAGTGGGCAAATCACTGGAGCCGTTCTATGCCTCAGATTATTTCGACCAGCTTTACGAATACGCGGTGCAGTTGATTAAAAAGGGCAGGGCGTACGTCTGCGACCTGACCCCGAAGGAGACTGACGAATACCGTGGCGCGCCGGATAAACCCGGCAAGGACAGTCCGTATCGGAATCGCAGTGTGCAAGAGAATCTGGACCTCTTCACCCGGATGAAGAATGGCGAATTTCCTGATGGAGCCCGGACGCTTCGTGCTAGGATCGATATGAGCGCACCAAACGTCTGGTTGCGAGATCCGCTTATTTATCGCATCCGGCACGCATCCCATCACCATACCGGTGATAAATGGTGCATCTATCCGCTCTACGATTTTGCCCACTGCCTCAGCGACTATATTGAGGGCATCACTCACTCGATCTGCACCTTGGAGTTCGAAGTCCATCGGCCACTGTATGATTGGATCCTCGAGAGCTTGGAGCTGCCTCGGCCTTTGCCGCATCAGTATGAATTCGCCAAACTGATCCCCAGCTACACCATCGTTTCCAAGCGGAAACTCATCCAGTTGGTGAATGAAAAAATCGTGACCGGCTGGGATGACCCACGCCTGCCTACAATTTCCGGGCTTCGTCGCCGCGGAATTCCGGCCAGCGCCATCCGGCAGTTTGCCTACAATATCGGCGTGACCAAGTATCGGAGCGTCACGGATATCGCAGTATTTGAGCACGCTATCAGAGATGATCTCAACCGTTCAGCACAACGCCGCCTCGCGGTTTTGAAACCGCTGAAGGTTGTCCTCACAAATATCCCTGAAGGCGAAACCATCACTTTTGATGCCTCGAACAATCAGCAGGACCCCGAGGCAGGCACCCGAAAGATCACTTTCAGCCGTGAGATCTTCATCGAGCAGGATGATTTCATGGAGGTCCCGGTGCCCAAGTATTTCCGCCTGAAGCCCGGTGGCGAGGTGCGTTTGAAATACGCCTGCATCATCCAGTGTCAGGAAGTCGTCAAGGACGCCGCTGGGAAAATCATCGAGCTGCGTTGCACGGCAGACTTGGAAACCCGCTCTGGCGGGTCCAATGCCGCCAAGAAGGTCAAAGGCACAATCCATTGGGTCAGCGCCGCGAACTCCTTGGATGCCGAAGTGCGCCTGTACGACCGTCTATTCACCGAAGCTGAGCCGGAGAAAGATGGGCGTGATTTTATGACGACGCTGAATCCAGCCTCGCTGGAAGTCGTAACCGCCAAGGTCGAAGCTTCCTTGCGAGAGGCAGCAAGCGAAGAACGCTACCAATTCGAACGCCTAGCGTATTTCACCTTAGATGCAGACAGCAGCCCCAACAAGTTGGTTTTCAATCGGATTATCACGCTGAAGGACGCTTGGGGCAAAGAGGCTAGGAAAGCTTAAAACCAGCGAAACACACCGACAGTGTATTTGCCGGCGTATATTTATTAAATATAACAAACATTGTGCGAATTATGTTGCGGTACCTAAGATTAGGCAGAAATGTGCAATTGGTTGATTCACTTGGTTTTCCAACCGAACCGACTGGTGATTGGCCAATAGACGAAATAAGAGCAGCCGATGACGTTATCTTGCGGCAAGTCACCCCAGTCACGCGAGTCCAAGCTGTTCAGCGTGTTGTCACCCATGGCCATATAGTGTTTAGGCCGAACCGGGTATTTCGCGGTCTCGTCGGGAAATAAATGCGCCAGGGTCCGACCATACCCAATTGCTGAGTTCTGATTTACGTGCCCCAGATACTGATTGTTATCCTGATCGGGCTGGTATGGGAGAAAACTGTAAACGTGCTCAAATCCAGGTTCAGCCGCCGTCAACCGCCGCCCATCCACCACCAGATGCTGGGTGTGGTCGATCTGAATGGTTTCGCCGGGCATACCGGTCAATCGCTTGATATAGAAAAGGTCCTGCGGCAAGCCTTTGATGCCCTTGGTGGCAAAAACGATGATATCACCACGCTTTGGTCGGCGAAAATTGTAGCTCAGACGGTCGACGAAGAGATGATCACCACTGCGGACTTTGATGTAAGCCACAGTCTCGCCTTTCTTGTATTCCCGGTTGTAATCAAGGCGCAACCGGGACGGTAAATCATCGGGCGGGAGGAAGAAGATTTTACTATGGCGCTGATTACCCAAGCCAAACTCCAGGCGCTTGAACATGGGAAAAACAGATCGCAGCGAAGCTTCTTGGGTAACCGGACCGTCAGCCTCAGCCGTCAATTTGTAATATGAGATGCCTTGGAAACACATCTCAGTAAATTTCTGGAAGGCACCGATCGACGCTGGCGGTGCATCATCTGCCAGAAGATTCTCATGGGTGATGCCATACAGCGTTGGCTGCATGGAACCAGTGGGAATCTTGAACGGCTGCAGGACGAAAGTACGGATCGCCACCGCCACGGCAATGGCGACCAGAAAGACCTCGATATTCTCGCGCATCGAAGCATCAGGATACGGGCGCAAGTTCTTGTTTGCGGCATCTTCCAAGGCTTGCATGCACCGCTCCAAGTCTTCCTTTTTGGCTCCGGAGCCCAGCGCCAGCTTGAGATCGTCGGCCGGCTTGGTGATGTTGCTGATGGCTTTGGCAGAGAGCAGGTCGCACTGCGCCCGGACCAGCTTGCGAACATGCTTGTGCATGTCCACCGCATGGCGGACGGTCTTGGATGTGAACCAGCGTAACAGCAACATTCCCCTGCCCTTTGATAATTATGACTTGAGGACCTCGATAAATGCTTCTTGAGGGATGTCCACGTTGCCAATCGATTTCATACGCTTTTTGCCTTCCTTCTGCTTCTCGAGCAACTTGCGCTTACGGGAGATGTCACCACCGTAGCATTTCGCGGTGACGTCTTTACGGAAGGCGCTGATGGTCTCGGATGCCACAATCTTAGCGCCGATGGCCGCCTGAATCTTGATCACGAACTGGGCACGCGGAATGACTTCCTTCAGTTTTTCCGCCAGCGCACGTCCGCGACCTTCAGCTTTCGATCGATGCACTATGCAGGAAAATGCGTCCATCGGTTCGGAGTTTACGAGCATGTCCAGTTTCACCATGTCGCTCGCCATGTATTCATCAGGCTCGTAGTCCATCGAGCCGAAGCCGCGGGTGATACTCTTGATGCGGTCATGGAAATCAATCAGGATCTCGTTCAACGGCAGCAAGCTGGTCAACATCACACGACGTGAATCCAACGTCTCTGTATGGTCCAATTTACCGCGTTTCTCAGCGATCAACGACATCATGTCACCGATGTTTTCGTTCGGACAGATGACGAATGCCTTCACCATCGGCTCTTCGATGCTGTCGATATAAGTGGCTTCGGGCATGAACGCCGGGTTATCGATCTCTTTTGTTTCACCGCTAGTGAGCGTCACTCGATAGACCACGCTGGGATAGGTCGCGATGATGTCCATGT
>CAZRGY010000162.1:8127-8465 GCA_964599715.1 uncultured Verrucomicrobiota bacterium
ACTCGCGGCGCAGGCGTTCCTGCACGATCTCCAGATGGAGCAACCCAAGGAATCCACAACGGAAACCAAAGCCCAGGGCCACCGACGTTTCTGACGAATAAACGAAGGCGGAATCATTCAGCTTCAATTTACCCATCGCCGTCTTCAATTGCTCATAGTCCGCCGTGTTGATCGGATAAATCCCGCTGAACACCATCGGATGGATCTCTTTAAATCCAGGCAACACCCCGGATGGATTGCGCGCCTCAGTGATCGTGTCGCCCATCTTCACATCCGCCGCGCTCTTGATGTTTGCCGTCATGTAACCCGTCTCGCCCGTCTCCAGCTTTTCGCGGGTA
>CAZRGY010000163.1:0-8448 GCA_964599715.1 uncultured Verrucomicrobiota bacterium
ACATCTACATCGATGACAAGGTGAAGGACTACATCGTGGATCTCGTCTGTGCCACGCGTGATCCCCGGAATTACAAGATCAACCTCGATGGTATGATCCAGTTGGGCGCCTCTCCGCGTGCCACTATCGCATTGACACTGGCCGCCAAAGCCCATGCCTTCCTGAAAGGACGCGGCTACGTGACTCCGCAAGACGTGAAGACCATCGCTATGGATGTGTTGCGTCACCGGGTGACCGTCACCTATGAGGCCGAAGCGGAAGACAAGACCAGCGAGACGATCGTGCAGAAGTTGCTGGATGAGTTGCCAGTGCCATGATCGCGTTTGCGATGCTTGAGGTGCTTGCTTTGAAATTGGTTTTGAACTTCGCATCGCATCATCCGCCTTTGATATGATTCCCCGCGAGATATTGAAGAAAGTCCGTCAGATCGAATTGCGCACCAGTCGCTTGGTGAGCGAGTCGCTCTCTGGCCAGTATCATAGCGTCTTCAAGGGGCAGGGGATGGACTTCGACGAAGTGCGTGAGTACCAGCCCGGCGATGAAGTGCGGTCCATCGATTGGAATGTCACCGCCCGGATGAATCATCCCTTCGTGAAGAAATTCGTGGAAGAACGCGAGCTGACGGTGATCCTGCTGGTGGATGTGAGCGCTTCCGGTTGGTTCGGCTCAGGTGGCCAGTCCAAGCGTGATCTGGCCGCTGAGATCGCATCTGTGCTCGCCTTTTCCGCCATCCGCAACCAAGACAAGGTCGGGGTCCTGCTTTTCAGTGATGTGGTCGAGAAATACATCCCTCCACGCAAGGGGCGTCGTCATGTCCTACGTGTCATCCGTGAGGTGCTGTGTTTCGAGCCGCAATCGCGCGGCACAGATTTGCGTAATGCGATCGATTTCTTGAACCGCGTGGTGAGCCGGCACGCCATCGTGGTATTGGTCTCTGATTTTTTGGAACAGAACCGTACCGGGGATTCCCGGCCGAGAGCGGAGCGCAAGCTGTCCGCATTGGCCTCGTCCGCCATCCGCCAGGCCAATCGCAGGCATGATGTGGTGGCGGTGCAGATCACGGACCGGCACGAGATGGAATTGCCCAAGGTGGGCCGCCTGACTTTGCGTGATGCCGAGTCTGGTGAGGTGCTGGAAGTGAACACGAATGATGAGGGATTCCGCCGCCGTTTTCGCGAACGGCAGGAAGGGGAGTTGGTCGAGCTCTCGAGATTCTTCCGCACGTTGGGCGTTGATACCATCCGCGTGTGCACGGATGAGGCCTATGGAGCGGCTCTGGCCACGTTCTTTCAAACCCGCGAGAAACGGCGTCGTCACGGATGATCAAGAACACTGGAGTAGTCGTTGTCCCGCATCCGGGTTCCGCCACGAATGACGCGTTGGCGGACATCCGGGATATCCGTCCACTGGTGGATGTGCCGTTGGGCTGGGAATGGCTGACTTGGACAGTCACGACGCTGATCGGAGTCTTTGTCCTCTACAAGCTCTGGTTGCTCTGGCAGAACCGACCACCAGCCTCAGCGCGTGGTCCGCGTATTTCCCCCGAACAGAAGGCGCACAAGCAACTGGATGCCGCCTTGCGTGTCTTACATGAACCCAAGCTCTTCTGTTCCACCGTATCGGATGCTGTCCGCATCTACTTGGAAGACCGCTTTGCTTTTCGTGCCCCTGAGCGGACGACGGACGAGTTCCTGCTGGAATTACAGAAAAGCCATCGGCTGAACGACGGACAGAAGAAATCACTCGCTGGTTTTCTGGAGCAGTGCGATCTGGTGAAGTTTGCTCGCTTTGAGCCCGCCGAGACAGAACTGAAACAGCTGTACTCGGTGGCGCATCAACTGGTGGATGAGACCCGGCCTCAGACCCTGGCTGAATCATTGGCGCCGGCGATGGAGCCGGACCAAGCCGCCAGACACCGCGAGGCGGCCTTGGAAGAAGCCCAGCGTCTGGACCAGTTGTTCGTAAAATGCTCGATGCTAGCCTTCGTGATATTGGGAGTGGGAGTATCGATGTTCATCTGGAGCCACATCGCGTTTGCTCGTGAACCACTGCTTTCTGAAAAAGGTTTTGGGTGGCACTCGTTCCGTTACATGGGTGAGGCGCTCTGGTCCAAGCCCGTGGCGGTGGCTCTGATGATTCTGGGCGTCGTTTATTTCATTGAGGCGATGCTGTGCAAGGCGAGGAGGCCAAGGATATGAGGTTTGCCCAGCCTTGGTTTTTGTTGCTGTTGCTTGCGCTGCCGTTGCTGGCGTGGTGGCGCGCACGTCGTAGTGGGCGGGCGGCGTTCACCTTTTCTTCCCTTGGTGTGGTCGGCGAAGTTCACGGAGCCCAGCGTGATTGGGGCAAGGTCATCTTGATCACCCTCAGGTGGCTTTCATTGGTTCTCTTCATCGTGGCGTTGGCGCGTCCTCAATGGACGGAAGGGGAGTCGCATATCTCGGCGAGCGGTATTGATATCGTGGTGGCCTTCGATCTCTCCGACAGTATGGCGGCCGAGGATGACGGGTTCAGATTCAACGGCGAGCAGGTGAACCGCCTGTTCATCTCCCGGCAGGTTTTGGAGGAGTTTGTCCGTAAGCGGCCGAGTGATCGTATCGGGCTGGTGGCCTTTTCCGGACAGGCGTATATCGCCGCGCCGTTGTCGTTGGATCATGATTTTTTGTTGGGTAACCTCGAACGTCTGACGCTGGATACCATCAAAGAAGAAGGGACTGCGCTCGGTGCGGGCATCACGGCCTCGATCAATCGCCTGCGCGATGTGAAGTCCAAGAGCAAGATCATCATCATGATCACGGACGGACAGAATACGGTGGGCCAGATCTCACCACTGACGGCTGCCGAGGCGGCCAAAGTGATCGGGATCAAAGTCTACACGATCGGTGTTGGCAGCCGGGGTACGGCCAAGTTGCCTTACACGGATGTCTTTGGCCGCCGTGGCTATCGGGCCATCAATGTGGATATCGATGAGGAAACATTGACCAAGATCGCCGATATGACCGGCGGCAAGTATTTCCGCGCCGACAAGACGGATACGCTGCGCCAGATCTATGATGAGATCGACCGCCTGGAAAAGACTGAGGTCGAGGTGAAGCAATACCAACATGTCACCGAATTGTTTCCGTGGCTGCTCTGGCCGGGGCTGGGGTTATTGTTGCTGGAAGTCATTCTCGGCCACACCATCTGGCGGCGTTTGCCATAACGATTGATTTTGAATTCTACGGACACCATACAGTTCGAGACACCGGCTCTCCTTTGGGTGAGTTTGCTGGCGGTGCCGTGCCTGCTGGTGTTCTTCGTCTGGGCATGGCGGCGTAAGCAGGCAGCCATGGCCTTGTTCATCCCAACCCGCCTGTTTGATGCTTTGCTCGTCGGCTACTCAGCCCGTCGTGAGAAAATCCGTTACGGTTTGCTTGGTGCCGCGGTGGTATTTGGTTTGCTGGCTTTGGCGCAGCCGCGTTGGGGTTACACTTGGGAAGAAGTGAGGCAGCGCGGCTTGGATGTCGTGGTCGCCGTTGATACCAGCCGCAGCATGATGGCACCGGATTTGCCGCCGAACCGGTTAGAGCGGGCTCGCCTGGCCTGTATCGATCTCATGCGGGTGGCCAAGACTGACCGCTTGGGCTTGGTGGCTTTTGCGGGTAGCGCGTTTCTCCAGTGTCCGCTGACATTTGATGATGAGGCGTTCCGGCTCAGCTTGAGCGCATTGGATACCGGGATCATCCCGCAAGGCGGCAGTTCCATGGCTGAAGCCATCCGCACGGCGACCGAAGCTTTTAAGAAAGATGAAGACAACCATAAAGTGCTTATCTTGCTCACGGATGGCGAAGATCATGATGAAGGAGCCATCGAAGCGGCGAAAGAGGCTGCTGAGGCCGGGATGAAAATATTTACCATCGGGGTAGGGACACCCAATGGCGAGCTTCTGGGTTTCAAAGACGCACAGGGCAAACAGGAATACGTGCGGGATGCTGAGGGAAACATCGTGCGCTCGAAACTGAACGAAAGCCTGTTACGGGAAATCGCCACGGTGGCTGATGGTTTCTACCTGCCCCTCAGCGGAACCAAGACGATGGAGACTTTGTATGAGCAAGGGCTTGCTTCACTGCCCAAGTCTGAATCTGAGGGGACGATGGTGCAGCGTTTTCAAGAGCGCTTCCAGTGGCCGCTGGCAATCGTGATATTATTGCTGGCCATTGAATGGCTTTTGCAGGGGCAGCAGGTTCCCGCTGAAAAGAAAACTGTCGCAACAAAACCGGTTTCCCGGCCGGTAGTTGCCGTTTCGGCGTTTGTGCTGTGCGGTGTCCTTGCGACCACTTACGTATCCGCATCCCCGGCGCAAGCGCGCAAGTCGTTTGATACGGGCGATTACCGGGCTGCGTTGGAAGAATATCAACGGCTGCTCAAGGAACGCCCCGATCCCCGTCTGCATTACAATGCCGGGGCGGCGGCATATCGGGCCGAGGATTATGAAACGGCGGTGAACCAGTTCAATGAAGCGTTGCGCACGCCGGATCTGGATCTTCAACGGGACGCTTATTACAACCGCGCCAACACCCGCTATCGTCAAGGCGAGAAGGTCACAGAATTGGCTGACAAGCAGGAGATGTGGGAGTCCTCTCTCAATGATTACGAGCGCGCCTTGAAACTTCGCCCGGAAGATCAGGATGCCAAGTTCAACCGCGATCTGGTCCAACGCAAACTTGAGGAACTGAAGAAACAGCAGGAACAACAGCAGCAGCAGCAGAATCCTGACGACAAGAAACAGGATCAAAAAGACAACCAGGACCAGAAAGACCAACAAAAGCAGGAACAACCGAAACAGGAAAACCAGCAAGGCAAAGATCAGGATAAAAAACAGGATCAGCAAAAGCAGAATGGTGACCAGAAAGATCAGCAGAAAAAACAAGGCGACGAGTCCGGTCAAAAGAAACAGGACCAAGGCAAGCAGCCGAAAGATAGCAAGGGTGATGAATCCGGTAAGGACGACAAACAGCGGGCGGATCAACAGGGCAAGAAAGATGGCGATGACAAGAAAGATGGTCGCCAACCGGAGCCGGGCGAGGATGGTGAACCGATGATGGCGCAGGGTAATGGCGAGATGACCCAGCAGCAGGTGATGCAATTGCTGGATGCACTCAAGGCCCAAGAGAAGGCGTTGATCTTTCAACCGCCGCAAGACGGCAAACCGAAGCCGAAGATTTTTAAAGACTGGTGATTTATCGTATTTTCATATCGCGATGGTTAAGGCAGGGGGTGTTCCTCGGTTGCCTTTTGCTGCCATGGTTATTGCTGGCGCAGGTGGATATCTCCTTGAACCGTTCGACCATTGCGGTGGGAGAATCTGCCTTGCTGACCGTCTCGATTAATAGTTCCGATCTTGAGTCCTTACCGCAAGTACCACCGGTGGACGGACTCAACATCAATCAATCTACCGCATCCCGAAGCGTCAGTATCGTAAACGGTGTGCAGACGATGGCTCTCAAGATCGGTTACAATGTTTCTGCTGCTCGCGAAGGTGAATTCACCCTCGGTCCAGTCAGTGTCCGGGCAGGGGGAAAGCAACTGAATTCCCAAACTGTTGTGCTAAAAGTTTCACCCGCTTCGGCTCCCAGTACGCCGCAAGGAGTGGATGTCAGCAAGGTGGCCTTTATCCAGTTACAGACCGCCAAGCAGGAAGTTTATCTTGGTGAGGTTTTCCCGGTGGAAATGAATCTCTATTTCCAGAATGCCCGTGGGGAGATGCCTCAACTGAAGACGGATGGCTTCTCGCTGAGTTCGCCACCATTGCATACCCAAGGCCGGGTTCGGCTGCCTAATGGGATTTTCCAGCAACACACATTTCGTCAGGCCGGTAAGGCATTGAAAACCGGTGAACTCGAGCTGGGCCCGGCGCAAAGCAAAATGGACATCCAAGTGCCAGTGCAGGAAGTGGATCCTTTCTTTGGTAATCTGATCCAGCGTTACCGTTCCCAGCCGATAACGGTGAAGAGTGAGGTGATCAAATTAAAGGTGCTGCCCTTGCCCGAGGAAGGCCGTCCTTCGAGCTTCAATGGGGCCATCGGCAAATTCAACTTCCAGATGACGGCGGCGAAGCGTGAGGTGGTCGTTGGGGATCCGGTCATCTTGCAAGTATCTGTCACCGGGATGGGGACATGGGATTCTGTGCAACTGCCTCCGATGGATTCATGGCATGATTTCAAGATTTATCCTCCAAACAGTGAGTTCAAGCCGTTGGATGATCTGGGCATCCAAGGGGTTAAGAATTTCGAGTTGGTGGTGGTGCCGGAAAACTCCGGGGTGAAAGAGATTCCGGCGATGGCCTTCAGCTATTTCGATACGGATGCCCGCCAGTATCAGACCATCAACCTCAAACCGATCCCGCTGAAGGTCAGCGCCAGCAGTGGTGCGGCCGTCCAGCCAACGGTCTCTTCTGGTGAGGTGAAGACTGCAGTGGATGAGCCCGCGGCAGCCAAAGATATTTTGCACATCAAGCCGCACTTCGGCACGGCGGTTTCGCTCAGTGCGCCCGCCTTGGACAGCCCTTGGTTTTGGGCGGCGAACACGCTTCCGCTCTTGGCTTGGGCAGTTTTGGTCTTCCGACGGAAACAGGCAGAACGAGCGGCGCGCGATCCGCGGGCTCAACGGGCGCGGGCGGTGGCGCAAAGTGAGGCGGCCGGATTAAGTAAGCTTTCGCAACTGGCTGCGGCGAGCAAGAGTCGAGAATTTTTCGATCTGTTGGCGAAACTCCTGCAAGAACGGCTGGGTGAACGACTGGATGCACCGGCATCCGCCATCACTGAGGCGGTTTTGGATGAGCAGTTGGCACCGCTGGGAGCCAGCAGCGAGTTGCGAGCCGCATTGCATGCGCTCTTTCAAGCCTGCAATCAGGCGCGCTATGCGCCGGTTTCTGATGTGGCCAAACTGGATGCTTTGGTGGAGCAGGCCCGGACGACACTGGGGCAACTGACGGCGCTGGAGGTGAAGCGATGAAGCCGGCGATCGGGATAACATCCAGCGTCCAACATCCAACGTCCAACCTCGAGAGAAGGGCGAAGGCGATCGTGTTGTTGCTGCTAGGTTTGGTGGTGCTGCCCTTATGTGTTTTGGCGGCGGATGCCACTCAAGATTTTGATGCAGCGAACAAGCTGTATGAACAGGGCAAGTATGAGGAGGCCATAGCCGCTTACCATACGATGATCCAGAAGGGAGAGACTTCGGCGACCGTTTATTTCAATCTGGGCAACACTTATTTCAAAGCGGAACGTCTGGGCGAAGCGGTGGCCAGCTATCGGTTGGCTGAGCGCATCGCTCCGCGAGACCCGGATATTCAGGCGAACTTGCGTTTCGTTTTGGATGCGGCGGGTGTCCGCTCAGGTCCCCCGATCCCTTGGTGGCAGAGCTGGACGCAACGGTTGAGCTTGCGCGAATGGGCCATCTTGACTGGCTTGGCCATTTGGCTGTTGGCGGTCTTAGGGGTGTTGCGCACAGTAAAACCAGCCTGGCAAAACAGCTTAAAGCTGCCGGTAAGTTTGGCGGTTGCCGGTGTGCTCTTGGCCGGTGGCGGAGCTGCCTTGGCATGGACTGGGACGCATGGCGATCCGGTCGGGGTGATCAAGGTCCGGGAAGCGGTGGTGCGTTTCGGTCCGCTGGATGATTCCCAGAGTGCATTTTCCCTGCGGGACGGGGCCGAGGTGGCCATCACTGATGCCAAAGGCGACTGGTGGCAGGTGCGTGATGGCCAAGGACGGACCGGTTGGGTCAAGGAACAGGCCGTTATCCGGCTCGACAGATTTGATCAACGCTAGCCGGTAGCTTCGCTAAAAAAGGATGGAAAATTTTTTGAACATCCTCGGGACATGGATGTCACTCTTTTCAATCAATGTTAGAAACGATCTGGACTGCTGACCGGAACGAATGGCCGGGCGGTCCAGATAAAAAGAGAGCATCGGCAGCGACATGATACGCGTCGAAAACCTGATCAAAAATTTCGGGCCCAAGCGCGCCGTGAACGGAATCTCGTTTTCCGTGGAACGCGGTGAAGTATTGGGCTTTCTCGGCCCTAACGGAGCCGGCAAATCCACGACCATGCGCATGGTGACGGGCTTTGTGCCGCCCAGTTCGGGGAAAGTCACCGTTGGCGGGCATGATATGCTGGAGAATCCCATCCCCGCCAAGAAGCTGATCGGCTACCTGCCGGAGAATGCGCCGGCTTATACCGATATGACGGTGAATGGCTTTCTGAACTTCGCCGCCGAGATCCGCGGGTTCAGTGGTGAGGAGAAAAAGAAGGCGGTGCATCGGGTGGTGGAGATGTGTTTTCTGGAGAATGTGCTGCATCAAAGCATCGAGACCCTGTCCAAGGGGTATCTGCACCGCACCTGTTTCGCGCAATCGATCATCCACGACCCGGAGGTGCTGATTCTTGATGAACCGACG
Source organism: uncultured Verrucomicrobiota bacterium (assembly GCA_964599715.1). Lineage (GTDB taxonomy): Bacteria > Verrucomicrobiota > Verrucomicrobiia > Limisphaerales > JAEYXS01 > JAEYXS01. The sequence goes on from CAZRGY010000163.1 coordinate 8,437, forward strand.
GATGGTCTGGAC
>CAZRGY010000164.1:0-8405 GCA_964599715.1 uncultured Verrucomicrobiota bacterium
CACTTGTCCCAACCATTTCAGACTGAGGAAATTGCATAAAAGATAGCTTCTGTAACTTGGTATTCGTCAAACCGTTCCCACTCGAAACCAGCAACAAAAAACTCGAAACGGGCCATCATGGCAGAGGAAATTCCAAACGAAAAATTTTCCTTATTAGCCCTATCGAACCCCATTTGACCTATACCCTGACTGACTACCCCAACTTCAAATCACCCTCCCTCCTCCTTGACCTTCCACCGCCGATAGAGAAATATCTTTAACCAACTATCTCTCTGACGGGTAAGCTGTATCGGATCAATACGATGAGCCTAAGCAAATGCCACAGTGACAATGAAGAAACTTACAACCCGTAAAGTAGTTTGGTCTGTCGTACTGCTCCTGGCATTGAGTTTCTTCGCCTTATTTCTTTACGGCTTCCTGGAGATGTTCCGTCCCAAAGATGTGAGCAAGATGCCACCGGAAAATATCTTCCAGTGGCTGGTTTGTGAGCGTATGCCATTATCAGTCACCAACATCAAAGCCACTGGCTACATCATGTTCACCGGCCACAGCATCGACCTCGCTTGCGATATCGAACCTAAAGATTTTGAGACGATACTCGCGCGAGGAAACTTTTCACCGGTTGAGAAACACCTGATACACAACGGAGCATTCCAGGAGCAACTTGAAACGATTCAAAAACCTGAGTTCTATCAGCGACGTGGAGGGGAATTCGATGATTTTAGAACCGTCTTCCTGTTGTCTTCACCCGCTCATGACAAGTTATTTGTATACTACTTTAGGCCCTGAAAACGGCATCCAATGTAGACACAGAAAATGCAGCACTATATAAAACACCCAATCCAAGCCCTGCTCATCGCGCTATTGTTTTTGCCCTTGGCCGTGCTCGCCGCCGAGCCCCGCACCCCACGCCTTCCCGCCGATTTGAAAATCACGGACAACATCGTCTTCAAACAGATCGGCGACACGAAGCTGCAACTCATGTTGTTTCAGCCGTTGGAAAAGAAGTTCGCTCAGGCGCCCCTCGTTATCTACATCCACGGTGGCGGCTGGGGCAAAGGCGACCGCTACAAAGCCCTGCGCAAGGACATCGTCGAAGTCATTCGCAGCCTAAACAAGCAAGGTGTCGCCTGCGCCAGCATCGAGTATCGTCTCGCCGATGGCGGAGACGCCAAGGTCATGGATAGCGTGGCCGATTGCAAAGATGCTGTCCGCTTCCTATCAGCTAATGCCAAGGAATATGGTTTCGATCCAAAACGGTTCGGCACCTTCGGTTCTTCCGCGGGCGGTCACCTCACTCTCGTCACCGCGTTGGGCAATGATCAGGATTACCCACTTACCCTGCCTGCGACTGAACCGCCCGTGAAGGTCCGCTGCGTCGCCGCCTACTATCCCCTCGTTTCTTTCGTCGATACCAACCTGATGAAAGGCAGCAACTTCGAGCGCCCCCAACGGATGATCCCGCTGCTGGGCGGATTGATGGAAGAACATCGCGAGATCGCCCTCAAACTCAGCCCCATCAACCTCCTCAGCAAGAGCAGCCCGCCAATCTTTCTCGCCCATGGTGACAAAGACAAAGTGCTCTCTTTCAAGAACTCGCTCGCGATGCAAGATGCTGCAAAAGCAAAACAGATTCCGGTCGAGTGCATCATCTCTGAAGGCGCAGATCACGGCTTCTCCGGGAACGACATCAAACCCACTGTGGCTGAGATCAACCGTCGCACAGTCGAATTTTTCCTAAAGCACCTGACCAAGCCATAGCTCAGCATACTCTCTTTGGGCTCCACATATCGCAACTCAACTCCGCTTCGTCACCGATCTCTTTCTGCGTATTCTGTGTATTCCGCGGTTCAACCCTTCCCCTCCATATGATCCAGTAGCGCGTGATATGCCTCGTTGATCTGCTTGGCTTTCTCCTCGGCCTGCGATCGTTTGGAAGCCTCCGCCATGGAATACAGGTCCGGATGATACTGTTTCATCATCTGCCGGTAAGCCCGTCGCACCGCCGTCAGGTCCGCGTCCTTCGGCAACTCCAGCGTCCGGTAATACACAGACAGATCCGCGATCGTTTCCTTCACCCGACCACTCCGTCTCTTTTCCGGTTCCGGCTCTATCCGCACCCCGCCGTGCAAATCCAGCCGACACTGGTAGCGCGCATGGCATTGCGGGCATCGTATCGGCTGGTTGATCTGGAAACGACGGATACGCAATCGCTGTCCACAGCGACGGCAGGGAAATTCGATGCGTTCCTCTCGCGGTGGTGGCTTCCAATCCCCTTCCGACCAACGTTGCCTGGTGAACGTCTGGCGCAACTCACTCGTGAGACTTAATCCCGCCGGACGCGAATTCAGGAAGACCACACCGGGGATCAGGCGGAGCTGTTGCAACGTCGCTTCCCAATCCAGCTCTGGCAGCTCCTGCTTCAAAACCTCCAAGGCCACACGATGCTGGCTGCCCAGCAGTTTGGTCAGCACAGCCGCACAATCCGCCTCATTCAGCCGGGACCAAGCTAGGATATTCCCCCAAAAGCCGAAAGCCGTCACCAGCACTGCCGGAGCCGCAAAAAGGATCTGCAGGAATATCAGCGGTATATCCAGAATGGCCGGATCGTCTTCCTTATCTTCTGCTCTCCGGCTGCGCTCTTCACGCCTCCGTGCCCAAATCAAATAGATCAAGAACCAGCCGATGAAGAGTAGCAAAGCGATGAGGATTGAATTATCCATCACGAGACGGCCCCGCCCGAATATCTCCGATAACGGGTTTCCTCCCTTTCCTACCCGGACGAGCATCCACAATACGAATAGCGTCAGCACTGTCAAAGGCACCGCCAGCATCGCCATGACCACCCCGGCCGTGAGATTGCCGAAGATCGCTCCCACCTTTTGCCGCTGCAGCCATTTCTCAACGACAGATTTCACAATGCATCAATCTTTCCGGGCCCTCAGGCCGCAAAGAGTCCTTGGATTTCATCCCAAGTCAGTGAATTGCTGAATGCCTCTTCGCCATCCAGTGTCGCCTCGGCGATCTCCCGCTTGCGCTGTTGCAGGCTGAGAATCTTTTCCTCCAGCGTGCCACGGGCGATGAGCTTGTAGCTCGTCACCACGCGATTCTGCCCGATCCGATGCGCCCGCCCGGTCGCCTGGTCTTCCACCGCCGGATTCCACCATGGATCGAAATGGATGACTGTATCCGCTGCTGTCAGATTCAACCCCGTGCCGCCCGCCTTCAGACTGATGAGGAACAACGGTATCTCGTTCGATTTCTGGAACTCAGCCACCACTTCTCCGCGATTCTTGGTGCTGCCATCCAAGTAGCAATACTTCACCCCATCCTTGTCCAATTGCTCACGCAAAAGGCTCAACATCTCCACGAATTGGCTGAACACCAACGCGCGATGTCCACCATCGATGATCTCCTCCAACAACTCACCGAACAGCTCCAGCTTGCCCGAGGGTGCCTTCATCTCGGTGTCAGGCAGTTTCAACAAACGCACATCACAGCATATCTGCCGCAACCGCAACAACGCACTGAACACCACCATGCGACTCTTCGCCAGCCCTTGCGCGCCCACCGCTTCCATGACCTGCTTGCGGCTCGCTTCCAGAATCTGCGTGTAAGCCGCCTGCTGTTCTTCCGTAAGCTCGCAGAAGGAGATTTGCTCCAATTTCTCCGGCAGTTCCTTTGCCACATCCCGTTTGAGACGACGCAGGATGAAGGGCTTCAAGCGTCGTGCCAAACGCGCCTGAGCATCCTTGTCCTTGTCTCTCACTATCGGCAATTCGTAACGCTCGCGGAAATCCTTCGCTGCCCCCAAGTAGCCGGGCATGAGGAAATCAAAGATGGACCACAGATCGGTCACAGAATTTTCCATCGGCGTGCCCGTCAGCACCAACCGATGATCCGTGCGGATGGTTTTCACTGCCTGCGCATTCTGACTCTCACGGTTCTTGATATGCTGCGCTTCATCCAAGATCACCGTATCAAATTCATGCTGACGATATTGATCCGCATCTCTCCGGATCAGTGCGTAACTCGTCACCACCAAGTCCGCTTCCGGGATTTCTGGAAAACGTGCCTGCCGCTGTGGCCCATCCAACGCCAGCACCTTGAGTTTGGGTGCAAACTTCTTCGCCTCCTCCACCCAGTTGAAAACCAAACTCGTCGGACAGACGATCAATGAAGTCTTCAACTTGCCCTCATTGGCCGATCGTGCCGCCAGGAGCATCGCCAAGGTCTGCAAGGTTTTCCCCAACCCCATCTCATCCGCCAAAATACCGCCGAACTGGTTCTGCCGTAGGAACCACAGCCACGCCACACCTTGCTTCTGGTAAGGACGCAACACCTTCTCCAATTCACCCACCGCTGGCAAAGGCATCTCCGCCACTCCCTGCCTTGCAAACGCCTTGGCCTGCCAAGATGGTGGTGCTTGCAGCCTCGTCAATCCCGCCTCATCCAAGGACGATTGCAGAAAACCCGCCTGCGCATTGCTGATGCGATACTTCCCGCCCTGCTGTTCCGGCGAGACATCTTGCAGCACTTGCTGAAATTCCTGGATCGCTTCCGTATCGATCAACGCGATCTTCCCGTTCTTCAATCGGGTGTGGTTGCGTCCCGAGAGCAGCAAGCGCTGGATGTCCATCGCGGAAAACCGTTCACTCTCGCCCGCAAAATTGACTTCCAGATCAAACCATCTCTCCCCGGACGGCATTACCCGAAACTCCGGCTCAATGCGCTCCAGATTCTTCTCTGTGCTCCGCTGCAGCCGTTCCTCTAGCGTGACCTTCCACTCCTTCTCGATGCGCGGATACTCACGTGCCATGAAGTTCAGCACCCGGTCTTCCCCCACCAGATGACACACTCCAAGTTCATCTGGCCGGCTGAAGCCATACTTGAGCAACCGATCCAGAGCCGCCTTCTCAGCCGTCATGTCCCGCGTCACATAGCGTGTCGGTGAATTCGGATCCGGTTGCCAGAGTCCATCATCTGCCGTCGCTTTCCCCACCGTATGGATGCGCACACCATAGGCGCACTGTAATTGCGCCCGCAATTGCGCCAACCCGCCTTGCATATGCAGCAGGAATTTGGGCGGGGATGCCTCGCAGCTAAAATCCTCCAGCTTGAAATTAGACTGCACTTCACAAGCGGCCTGAAGTTGTGGCCAGTCTCGCGTCAGGAACACCGGCACATCTGGACGCTTTAGCCGCACAGCTCCCTGAGCTGCCGCCATAAGGACTGGCGGTAATACGACTGGTTGAAACCGGTTTTTCTGGAACACCCAACTTTGCCCCCCACTCGTCAGCAATACGGCATCAGCCGGGATGGCCCCGGCACTAATAGTGATTTCACCCTTCTCATCCAAAGTCGCTTTGATCGTCGCGCGCCAAGTCTGCTTGGAAACCTCCACCGCTGCTTGCTTGCCCACGCTGATACGTGGATGCCCCGCCAGCTTGGGTAACAAGTCGGCGACTTGCGCCGTGGTCAAAACCAGCATCGCCGGAACCTCTCCCTCGGCGAGCTGTTCCGCCTCATGATACAGCCCTTTATCCAGTGCATCGCACTGGTAAATCGTCCCTTTGGAAAACGTGTTCAATGGCTGACGCTTCCCGCCAACCTCCCCCTCCAGAAACAGCATCGCTTTCCCCTTGGCCGCCGCAGCCGCAAAGTTCGGCGGAATCACTACATGAAGTTTCAGCGCTTCACCAGGTTGGCCCTCACCCGCAAATTTAAGCCCATTGGCTGGCTTTCGAACTGGAGCCACCGGTGTCGCTGGCTTGCTCACGCCTCCCGACGAAACCGGCGGCCGCGTGGCCAATCCATCATCCGGCTTCAACTCTCCCTTGGTGATCTGCTCCCGCCTAAGATGATGTAAGCCGATGGAAACTGAATGGGCGCAAATCGTCCCCCACTCCCGCGAATCCCGGCAAGAGCAGAGGTTTTCCACATCAGTGGCTCCCTTGATGACCAACCCGGCGCGATAGCTTGTGCCACCCGCATTCACCACCCCTTTCACCACTGGTGGGGACCAGTTGGAGGACAGTACCTGGCCCGCCTCCAAGTACGAGCGGGCGCGCTTCATTACTTCCCAGCCCGCCATGTCGGCGAACAACTTTTCCGTTAACAACACGTGTGCCATGCTCTAGCGCCACTTTGCCGGGACCGCCCGCAAAAGAAAAGGCGGCATCCACACGGATGCCGCCCTGAAATACTCACCTCCGCTTAGTATTCGCGGTCGCGCTTGATGCCCGGCTCGGGGATCGGATACTTGCCATTTTCATCCGCCAACAGCGGAGCCGGCCCATCCAGCTTCAACTTGTCCACATCAGGCGCAAATTCATGCTGGTTGTTCTGGAATTCCTCCCAGGTCACTTCCTGTCCGGTATGGGCAGCGAACCGTCCCATGCTCGTGATCATGCTGGCCTCGGCCGCGCGTTTCACCTCGTTGTAAGGTTCATCGTGACGGATCGCGGCCATCAGATCATCCCATTCCAATTGATAAGGATTTTGCGCCTCACCAAATGACCACACCTGGGATTCCCGGCTCATGTTGTGATTGTTGAAAATACGACCTGCCCGGCCCAAAGCATGGCCGCCCAAAGACACCGTGGCCATGCCCTTCGCACCGTGGACAACACTGGAGAACTCATCCTTCACGCCCAGCATGGTCCGCCCGTAAAAGAAGAACTTGGTGCCGTCCTCAAAGGTGTATTCCACCTGATAGACATCAAAATTCTGGTCGATGTTGTCTCCCCGGTAATGGCGTCCGCCCACCGCATGGCACTTGACCGGCCAGGCATTCTTCATCCAGCAGCATTCATCGATCTGGTGGATGTAGAAATCACTGAACAGACCACCGCTCAACCACAGGAAGCTGTGGAAGCGGGAGATCTGGAACATCAGTTCGCTCATCCCGGGCTTCCTCATGGATGGATCGGTAAAGGCCGAACCCACCGGCGGGTGCATACGATAAGCGCGCATGGCGATCACATCACCGATGGCTTTTTCATTGTTGATCTTGTCAAAGAGCGCCTGGCGCCCGCGGCAATGCCGCACCATCAGGCCGACACCCACCTTCAGGTTCTTTTTCTTGGCCTCCTCAGCCAGTTCGATCATCCGGCGGCCTGTCGGGGCATCCACGCAGATGGGTTTCTCCATGAAGACATTCAGCCCCTTCTCGATCGCATACTTGAAATGCACCCAGCGAAAGGCGGGCGGAGTCGCCAGAATGACCACATCACCCTTCTTCAGATTGTCCATCGCTTTCTGATAGCCATCAAAGCCGATGTATTTGCGATCGGCCGGCACATCCAGCTGGTCTTTGAATTTCTTTTCCAGTTGCGTGTAGCTGTTGCTCAGCTTGCTCTCGAAGACATCCGCCATGGCCACCAGCTTGGGCGGTCCGCTGGTCTCCAGCGCATTGGCGGCGGCACCCGTGCCACGTCCACCGCAACCCACCAGCGCGATGCGCGGCTGATCACTGCCTTGGGCGAAAACATGAGGAAGATTGACCCCGGCCAGCGCCGAAGCACCGATGATGGTTCCAGTGTTCTGCAAAAACTGACGACGGGACGAAAGGGGTGAATTGTCTTTTGACTGGGTCATGTCCCCATCGTTCTTTCTCATCGCCCGCCTGTCAATCTTCCAGATGCATTTCAGGCGGCTGAAAACTTGTTATAATCTGCCGCTCCTAAGACAACTTCGTTTTCCTCAGCTTCCTACTTGATATTCAGACCGCAACTTTCCAGAGTGTGCCTATGAAGTCCCACGAACTGCTCCGCGAGGTATTTCACGAGGGCAATCCCAAGAAGATAGCCGATGACATGGGCTTGTCCCTGTCGATGATTTACAAGTGGGCCGAGGCGCCCACCGAAGGCGGCAGCGGTGCCACCAATCCTCTGGACCGCATCGAATCCCTCATCAAATCCACCGAAGACCCCCGGCTGGTGCAGTGGATCTGCGAACGTTCCGGCGGCTTTTTCATCCAGAACCCCAAGGATCATTGGGCGCATCCTTACTATCTCATCCCCGCCACCAACCAGGTGGTGCAGGAGTTTGCCGACCTCCTCTCTGTCGTCGCCGGTGCCGCCAGCGACCATCACATCACCAAGGAAGAATCCAAGCGCATCCGCAAACGCTGGGAACAGCTTAAGTCAGTCACCGAAGGCTTCGTCCATTGCTGCGAGGAAGGCAACTTCGGCCCCTTGGAAAAAGAATTGTCCGAGAAACCCAAGGACAAGGAAAAGGAATAGCCCGCTGAACGCCTGGGCCATCCTCAAGTCGTTGTGGCCAAATCCACCTGGAAAGACTTCCGACAGGCGCTCCAGTTCAGCCTCTTCTTCGTCGGCCTCCTTTGCCTGACGTTTACCCTCGATATCCTGTTACGAGGTCATAATCCGCCCTACGTCTTG
>CAZRGY010000165.1:0-8387 GCA_964599715.1 uncultured Verrucomicrobiota bacterium
AGTACCGCAGGACAGGATGCATCGGCGGAGTCACGTTGAGCGGATCGAATGGTAGGTCACTTCGGGGGAATGTAGAATTTAGAATTGAGAATGAAGAAAGGGGAATGGGGGAACGTTCAACTTCCAATGCTCAACGTTCAAAGACTTAGAAAAACTGCCGAAAGGCGGGGCTCTTACTTGAAATTGTCTGTTGACCGGAGGTTAAAAGGGTTGGTAATGTCCGCGCCCGATGCTTTTGCGGACCATTGTAGCTTTGCCGGTCAGCGTAGTCGTAGCCGACTGACGCGGCCCGAGGCTTTTGGTCCAAATGCCCGCTGGTCGCCCGCAATTCCCCTGTTAGGGATGCGGGTTTTTGATTTTGGCGGGCAGAGTATCAACCAAAGCCGTGAATCGGGCAGAAATATTGACGACGGCGATGGGAGCAGCAAGCGGTCAGCGGTATAAGTGGTTATGCGACATATCATTTCGGTGGTGGTGGAGAACAAGTTCGGCGTGTTGACGCGGGTGACGGGCCTTTTCAGTGGCCGCGGTTACAACATCGACACGTTGAATGTCGGTCCTACTCAAGACCCCAAGAAATCCCAGATGACGATCGTGACCCGTGGTGATGAAGCCACGGTGGAGCAGATCGTGAAGCAGCTGAACAAGCTGATCAATGTGCTGGCGGTATATGATTTCCGCGAAGGGGAATTCATCGACCGTGAGCTGGTGATGCTGAAGGTGGGGGTGGATGCGAAATCCCGCGCCGAGGTGATGCAGATCACGGACATCTTCCGCGCGAAGATCGTGGATGTGCAGGCGAAGACGCTCACGATTGAGATCACGGGTAATGAATCCAAGGTGGAGAAGTTCATCGAGTTGATGGGCAACTTCGGCATCAAGGAACTGGCGCGGACCGGCAAGATCGCGCTGAAACGCAACTAAACAATTTTAACAGTCAGATAATACTATGGCAAAAGTCTATACGGATAAGGACGCTGATTTAGGCGTGTTCAAAGGCAAAACGCTCGCGGTGCTGGGCTTTGGTTCCCAAGGTCATGCCCACGCGCTGAACCTGAAGGACAGTGGCTGCAAGGTCATCATCGGCTTGTACGAGGGCAGCAAGTCTGCCGCGGTGGCCAAGGAAAAGGGCTTTGAAGTGTTCACGACCGCGGAAGCCGTGAAGCGCGCGGACGTCATCATGGTGGCGATCCCGGACACGAAGCAGCCTTCCGCTTACGAGAAGGACATCGCGCCGAACCTGACGAAGGGCAAGACGCTTTTGTTCAGCCATGGTTTCGCGATCCATTACAAGACGATCGTCCCGCCGAAGGATGTGAACATCATCCTCGTGGCGCCGAAGGGCCCTGGACACATCGTGCGCCGTCAGTACACGGAAGGCAAAGGTGTTCCGTCCCTGATCGCCATTTACCAGAACCCGGGCAAGGACGCGAAGAAGATCGCGTTGGCCTGGGCCAAGGGCATCGGTGGTACCCGTGCAGGCGTCATCGAGACGACCTTCAAGGAAGAGACCGAGACGGATTTGTTCGGCGAACAGACGGTGTTGTGCGGTGGTTGCAGCGCACTGGTGCAGGCTGGTTTCGAAGTGCTCGTGGAAGCGGGTTACTCCCCGGAGATGGCTTACTTCGAGTGCTTGCATGAGCTGAAGCTGATCGTGGACTTGATGAACGAGTCCGGCATCAGCGGTATGCGTTTCTCCATCTCGGAGACGGCCAAGTGGGGCGATGTGGTGGTGGGCCCGAAGATCATCGACGCCAGCGTGAAAAAGCGCATGCAGAAGGCGTTGAAGGAGATCCAGAACGGCAAGTTCGCCAAGGACTGGGTGGCCGAATACAAGGGCGGCTACAAGCGCTACAACGCGTTGCTGAAGGCGGGCGAGAAGCATCCGATCGAGAAGACCGGTGCCAAGCTGCGCTCCCTGATGCCGTGGATGCAAAAGCGCACGATCAAGGGCTCGCAGGCTTCCTACTAAGATCGGCCAAACGAATTCAGAAAAGTCGCCCGCTTGATTGCGGGCGGCTTTTTTTGTTCAAGGGAGCACTTTCTTTTTATCCGGGGCGAATGTATATTGCGAAACCGAAGCCAGATAGCGGTGTTATTACTAACCGATGTCAATGATGCGACCATATATCCGCCAAGCAGTTGCGACGATGACCGCCAGCGCCATGGTGCTGGGCGGGGCAGTGGCTTGGGGGGTGGAGAATGGTGGTAACCCGTATGCGGATATCGTGACCCGGAATGCATTCGGCCTAAAACCGCCTGAGCCGCCCAAGGTGGAAGCGCCTCCAGTAGAGGAAAAAGCACCTTCGAATATCATCATGACCGGGGTGACTTCTATAGGGGGCAAAAAACAAGTTTACCTTAAGATCACTACGCCAGGTGAGAAAGAGCCTGAGTATATCCACTTGGGTGAGAATGAGCGCCAAGGGGCGATTGAGGTGGTAGAGATCACTCCGAAGACTGGTCGGGTCCGAATTAAAAACCGTGGAGTGCCGTCACTGATTTCATTCGAGACGCATGGAGCGATGGCGTCTGTAGCGGCCGCTGCTCCTGCAGTGCCTGGGCGTCCGGGGATGCCTGCTTTACCGACGGTGCCGGGAGTGGCTCCGGTTTCCGCTAATAATTCAGTATCAGCCAGACCCATCGCGATGCCATCCACATTGCCGGTTTCACCTAACAATACGGGCATCCGACCAAGCTCTAGCTCCAGCGGAGGTGCCTCGAATCTTCCGACATCGACTCAGCAAAATCCAACTCGCTCGATTCCAACTCGCCCTTTGCGGTTGAGTCCCAGTGGTGGAGGGGCTAGCTATCAGGCTCCAGCAGCTCAGGATGTTAATCCTGCAGTGCAGGCCGTGCAAATGGAAGTGAACCGTGTTGCCCAGCCTGCAGACTTCCCGCCACTTCCACCGACTCCGCTGACTCAGTCAAATTAAGTCAATATTGGTTTTTTCCCAGTTCTTGAATCGCATTGATCAGAAACTGGAAAGCGATTGCGGCCAGGAGCAACCCCATCAAACGCTGGACTATTTTTAAGACGAGAGGGCTAAGCCTTTTGGCTCCATGAGCTGACCAGCGCAATGTCAGGTAAGCGCCTAGGCAAACGGTTGCAATAACTATGTAAAGGCCGACTTGTTGGACAACACCTTCAGCACGGCTTTGAAGAAGCATCGTGGTGGTGATGCTGCCCGGTCCGGCGAGCATGGGTATCGCTAATGGGGTGATGGCGATATCGTCCTTGGCCAACCCGGCGGCGGCTTCTTCCTGGCTGTCCTGCACGGGGGAACGCTTGGCCCTTAGCATATCAAGGGCGATGGTCAGTAATACCACGCAGCCGGCCATCTGAAATGCCGGCAGGCTGATACCAAGCAGCTTGAACACCCATTTTCCGCCGAGAGCAAATGTCATCAGCACGATGGCGGCCACGATCGCAGCCAGACGGGCCATACGAACCCGCTGTTCCACGGTGTCGTGCGGGGTCATGGCCAAAAAGAGCGGTATCAACCCGATTGGATCCATGATGACGAACAGGGAACTCAGAGCTAGTAGGAGATATTCAGAGATGCTCATGCCAGACAGGGCGCAAGAATGGCATCATCCATTCCGTGAATGATTTTCTTATCGGCCGGGCAGATCGTCGCCAAGGCACCACCGAGATGAGTGCGGGCGGCATCGCCATCACCGTGCACGAAATAGTATGGGCACAAACGCACCCGGCCGTTCATGGTGTGTGTGGTGTTCGTTTTGAAATCAAACCACTGGGCTTCGATTGTTTTGGGCTTGTGATAGCGTTGGAGGATGTATGGGTGCAGCTCAGCGGATCCAATGGCTTCATCCACAGCGGCACTCCAATCCGCCACTGACAGGTCACTACCCAAGTAAACCCCTCGGGCACCCCAGGCATTTTCTGAGAAGCCAGAGACTTTCAGGATGAGGTCGCGTTCCTTTTGCGAGAGTGATTTCAGCTGTTGCCAGTCTGTCAGATTAAGCTCAGGAAAAGCTCCGTTCGGAGGCAGAGGTGTGGGGTCAATGATCCAAGTATAGGGGACAAGCTGGAGGATTTGCTTCAGGAAACTTTCACCCAGATGCTGCAACCAAAACGGACGCAGATTGCGGTTCCAGAGCAAAGCCAGCGTGAGCTTCTCTTCCAAGAAAGTCTTGGGCGGCGGAGTGAGATGGATCTGCTTTTCCTCTGCCTTCGCGAACAATGCTTTTGCGGCGGGGATATTTGCCAGATCAAACAACTCGAAGAAACGATAGACCGCTTCGCCTTCCTTTACATCAGTGAAAGAACTATCCACTACTAGGAAACGGTCACCCAGTTGAGCTGCGAGCCAGTTCATTTCGGGGCGATAGGTGGCGGATTCCTCGGAGACCATCAGATGGATTTTCTTCGCATCACCGAAGATGCCACGGAAACCTTCCAGCATCCCGGTGGCGCCACCCAAGACATTGAAGCCAGCTTGCGAGTAGGATTGATTCAGCCAGCCGGTCAGGCCTATTCCGCCGGGCACGCTGTCCAGTTCACTTACGGCGAATCCGTTCTCGGTGATCAACAAATCAGGGCGGATGACGCGCGGCAGTTCGCCTTTCAGCGCGGAGGAACGTTGCAGTTCGATCAGGTCCGCCGGTTTGCCGCGTTCAAGCCAGTCCGCTACCCATGCCGGTTGCTTGCCTTCCACGCTATGGCGATAGAGCAGATTTAGCGCGCGATAGAATTGCAAGAAGACGCGACCAAGTTTATCGATGCGGCTGGTGACATCTTTGTCCAGAGGCAATGGCTGCGTAGCGCAACGCCAAGTCTCACCGGCGAACAAACCTTCAGCGGGCAGGGCGGCGCGGACAGTTTGCGCGACTGTTTCTGGAGTCGAGGCAGACGTTACTGCTGAATCGCTCATAATCGGCTAGGAACGTATCTGACCAGTTCCGATGCCCAACCATTTGTAAGTCGTCAATTCATCCAGCCCCATGGGGCCACGTGCGCCGATCTTGTCTGTGCTGATGCCGATCTCCGCACCCATGCCGAACTCGCCGCCGTCAGTAAAACGGGTAGAGGCGTTCCAATAGACTGCTGCCGAATCCACCTCAGCGAGGAAGCGGTTCGCGCTGGCTTCGTTACCAGTCACGATGCTGTCTGAGTGGCCTGAGCCGTATTGGTTGATATGTGAGACAGCCTGTTCCAAACCATCAACCACACGCACGTTCAGGACGTAATCGTTATACTCTTTGTAGTAATCTTCGTCGGTGGCGTCCTTGAGTTTGTCTGCCTGGGTGGTGGCAGTTCCGTTCAGGTTCGCGCGCGTAGCGGCATCTACCCGGAGTTCCACATTTTTGTCCCAAAGCAATTTGGAGACAGCGGGCAGGAACTTCGGTGCGATCGCCTTATCCACCAGCAAGGTTTCCATGGCGTTGCAAACGGAAGGTCTTTGCACCTTGGCGTTCACCGCGATTTCTTCAGCCATTTTCAAGTCCGCATCCTTGTCCACATACACGTGGCAGACGCCCTTGTAATGCTTGATCACCGGAACTTTGGAGCATTCGGCAACGGCCCGGATGAGGCCTTCGCCGCCGCGAGGCATGCAGAGGTCCACGTATTGAGTGAGCGAGAGCAGCACGGGAATCGCTTCACGATCGGCTACTGGCACCACTTGGATGGCATGCTCGGGAAAATGAGCGATGGTTTTTCTGGCCGCCTGCACCATCACATCGCTGATGAGCCGGTTGGAATTCAGGGCTTCTTTGCCGCCACGCAAGATGGTGGCGTTACCCGTCTTGAAACAGAGGCTGGCGGCATCTGCAGTCACGTTCGGACGTGATTCGTAAATGATGACGACGACGCCGATCGGGGTGGCGACTTTTTTGAGCTTCAATCCATTCGGGCGGGTACGCTCGTCAAGGAGACGGCCAACCGGATCAGGCAGGGCGGCTACTTCCCGCAGGCCTTGGGCCATGGACTTGATGCGTTTGTCGTCCAGCTTCAGGCGTTCCAGCATCGCGCCGGAGAGGCCGAGTTGCTGGCCTACGACCATGTCCTTGGCATTTGCCTCTTTCAGCGCTTCTCCTTGTTGCTCAAGGGCATCCGCCATCGCCAGCAGGCAGCGATTCTTCTCGTCCGTGGTCAGCTTGGCCAGTTCGCGCGAGGCGGCCTTGGCTTGCTGCGCCAGTTTCGTCATTTGCTCCGTCAGAGTCATATCAGGCGGCTATAATAAGCACACGTTGGCGGAAAAGCGAGGGGTGAAGTTCAATGTAAGAAGTGAGGTTTTTTCCGCAACGACGACAAACTTTGTTGATTGCTAATGATGGGCAAATTAATTTGCGAGGCGAACAACGGTTAACTACAAGGACAAACAAAATGGGACTATTTGATTCATTACTCGGAGGTCAGTCCGCACCACAAGGACTGAGCAAACAAGAGGCGTTTTTGAGCGTGATGCTCATTTCCGTGGCTGCGGACGGGAATGTTTCAGAGGATGAGATCGGTGAAATTGCGGTGCGCTCCAAGCGCATGCAGTCGCTCAAACAGATGAGCAACGATCAACTCGGGTCAACTATCCGCAAACTGGTCAATCAGGCCAAATCGGAAGGCGCTGATGCACTCCTCAAGAAGGCAGTTGAGGCGTTGCCTGCGGATTTGCGTCCGTCGGCTTTCGCCATCGGTGTGGATCTAATGTTGGGAGACGGCAGCGTACAGGGCAATGAGATGAAGGCTTTAGAGGTTTTGCAGCAAAGATTGGAAGTGCCCAACGACCTAGCGATGAAAATCGTCGAGGTGTTCCAGATCAAGAGCAAAGGCTGACCGCATCACGGGAAATCCTTCCCTTTTTTGATCCACCACCCACCACGGGCGGTGGATTTTTCATTTGTCCGCACCCGGTCCGATAAAAACTCCGCCGTTGGAGCTGTCGGGCAACAGGAAGAATCCGGCCCCATGATTTTGCTTCTGCAGCAATACCCCTTCCATGAGGACAGGTTTCTCGTGGTCGGGGTGGATGAATTGGCCGGTGAAAAGTCCGTTCTCGGCATTTATTTTCAGATTCAGTATCTCAGGCTGCACTTCTGGCAGCACCACCTCGTGGTTTGCCTTGAACTGCAGTTTGAAGGCAATGAGATCAGGCAACCCGCCGCCTTGCAGTCCGAGCAATCCATCCGACCAGCCGAGCACGGTTTGCTTGCGGGGCGGGGTGACATATCTTGAGCCGATGACGGTGAAGCTGCGTTGAAATCCGAGTGCATTCGCATTCGTGCCGGTGGTGCTGGGGCGAATCCAATGCAGGCTGCCGTGCAAGTCGGCGAAGGATTCATTGCCGAAGCGCAACCAGCCGGTGAGCAGGCCGCGATTGCCGTATGGGGCGAGGTAAAGCGGCCACAATCCTTCGGGCGAGATGTAGGTGGTCTGCTCGATCGCGGTGCCGTCATTCAGCCGACCTTTCATCTGGATACGCCCATCCTCAGCGACTTGCAGCAGGGCGTAGCCGCTGCCAGTAGGTCCATTGATGCTTTCCGGCGGCGATAGGCTGACGGTGTATGTTCCGGCGAATGGGGTGCGCTTCTCCTTGCCAGCAAAGGCCAAGCGGTCACCCAGCACCTCAGCCGTGCCGCCTTCGGTATAGAGCGTGCCGGTGATGAGGTCGGGAGTGCTGCGCCAGTTGAGATTGAAGACGATGCTGAGAGCTTGCTGGCGTTCATCCAAAATGACGGCGCTGGCCCGGCCATCGGCATCAAACTGACCGCTGAGATTGTGGGTGATACCGCCTAAGATCAGGCGGACTTTAAACGCACCTTTCTCTGAAGTGGTGAGCGTGAAGTAGCCGCTATGAGCAGCAGTAGTGGCATTGGTCTGAAAGATAAGACCGTGGAAATCTCCCGCAATGACCTTGAACGGGTTCGGCTTGAACTCGGCCCGCAGAGCCATATTTGTCTGCATGGTAAAAGAGAGTTTCGCGCTTTTGTTCGTCACGCTGCCGGTCCAACCGGTGAAGAGCCAGCCTTCAGCGGGTTCCGCGGTGATGGTGTAAGTATTGCCAACCTCCAATTGCTCCCGCCGCAAGTCGGGCTTTATCGAGCCATCACCTAAGGTTGTCAACGTAACGGGCGTCATCACGATGCGACGAAACGTCCGTTTCTCTTCGCCAGAATGATTACCAGCCACATCCACAGCTCTGACCAGTATCAGGTTTTCACCTGGTGCGAGGGCAACTAGCGCCGACCAGTTCGTAGTGCCCACCGCGGGCTGCCAGTCTTCGCTGCCTGATTTGTATTCTACGCGGGCAAGACCGATGTTGTCCTCAGCAGTGCCGGTCATGGTCAATTGAGGAATCAGGACACGTGAGTTTGAATCCGGTGCTTTGATCTCCAGCTTGGGCTTTACCGTATCAGTGGTCATGCTG
>CAZRGY010000166.1:0-8384 GCA_964599715.1 uncultured Verrucomicrobiota bacterium
AGAGACCTGCGTAGTAATTACGGCCGTAGGAGGGGTCGATACCGTCACCACGGATGCGGGAGTAGTAGTCCTCGTCAAAGAGGTTGTTGATGCCCGCGACGATGCCGACCATGTCCTTGTAGACCTTGAACTCAGCAGTGAGATCCCAAGTCATGTAGGCCGGGATACGGCGGTTGGGAGTATTCGCATCATCGGCAAAGTGTTGGCCGACGAAGGTGCCCAGCAGGGCGACCTTCACCCGATCCTGATAACGGTAGATGGTGCCCGTGCGCAGGAGGTAATCCGGGGCGTATTGCGGGTTTGTGGAGGGGGTGCGGCTGACGATCTCGGCGTCGAGCAGCATGAGGTTGCCGTAGAGGCTGAGGGAGCCCCAGGCACTGACATTGTCCGAGCCGTTGATCCGGTCCGTCAGACCGATGATGTCGAGTTCCACCGCACCTTCCCAGCCGCGGTGGATGCTGCGGCCGACGTTGACGATGGAGGTGCCGACCGTGCCGATCTGGTTGTCGAAATCGAGCAGGAAGAAGCTGGTGTCCCAGGTGAAATAGGAATCCAACTGGCCGCGATAGCCGATCTCATACTGCCAGCTTGAGCCGGGGTCGAGATCCGCAGCGGCGATTGTGCCACCACCTTGGGGTACGCTCTCCGTGAACATCTTTGGGCGGTAGGCCTGGGAGGCGTTGGCGTAGGCGGTGGTGCTTTCGGTCACTTCGTAGGCGAGGCCCAAGCCCACCAGAGGGACGCTCTCGCGATCTTCCACTCGGCGGCCGGTGGTGAAGTTCTGCACTTCCTGCACGAAGTTTTCCACACGCAGCCCGGGGGTGATGGAGAATTTGCCGGCTTGGAATTTGTTTTCCACGAAAAGCGGCGCGTAGAGGATCGAGCGGTCGCTTTGAGTGGCGATGGCACCATCCTCTGCGGTCGGAGTCAGGCCGGTCTTATCCACGCGGGGTGAATCCGTGTGGTAGAGCATGACGCCAGCGGCGAGAGTATGGACATTCTCGCCCATTTCCCAATCGTGACGGAGGCGGGCTTCGATACCCTTGGTATAGAATTCTTGTTTCTCGATATTGTTGCCCGGGCCTCCGGCCACGGTGCCGAAGCCACCACCGGTCTGGCGCTTGCTGAAGCGCTGGTAGTAGCCGCCCCAAGCCTGCATGGTCATCTGGGTGCTTTCGCTGAAATCCTTTTCATAGGCGAGGGACGCGGAGTAGCGTTTCAGACGGAAGCGGTCGTTGAAGCGCGTGGTGGCATCGCGGTCCACATGGTAACCCGGTCCAGCGGTGAAGGAGAGGCCGCCGGGTTCGCCGTGTTCTTCCTCGTAGCCGTCAAAAGTGAAGATCCAGCGGCTGTCCGTCTGGGCGTCCAACACGAGCTTGGCACTGCCCGCATAGAGATCGTAATCACTGTTGGCGGCACGGAAGCCATCGGTCTGGCGATGGTTGAAATAGGCGTAGTAGCCGAGGCGGCCAGTTGTGCCGTCCACGGAATTGAACGTGGAGTAGAGATTATCCGAGCCGAAGATGTGCTGGGAGCGGGCGGAAAACTCCTTGTCCAACCGTGGCATATGAGTGACGTAGTTCAGCGCTCCGCCGGGTTGCGGGCCATACATCAGGGAGGCACCGCCGTGGAGGAATTCGATGCGGTCCACGGTATCCAGCGGCGGGGTGTAGTAGGCTTCCGGGTAGCCGAACATATCGGCATGGATGGGAATACCGTCCTTCAGCACTTGGGTGAATTGGGCGCGATGCGGGTTAAGCCCGCGGTAGCCGATGGAAACGAGCGGACTGGTTTCCTCGCTCAAGAGCAGGCCCGGAGTTTGGGAGAGTGCCTGCCGGTAGTTGTTGTTCACCACGCGAGGGATTTTATCCAGGTCAATGACGGATGATTTTTTACCGGCATTGATCTTGGTCCCTTGCACATCGGGGAGGAAGGGGGCCTGAACTGTTCCGGAGGCCTCCGCTTCAGCCTGGATCAGGACTTCCGGGAGACGGACGGGTTGGGCATTGGTGCTGGTCTGGGCGTGGAGACCCGCTGCGAAAGTGAGGGTAACAGCTCCGCCAAGGCATCCCAGGCAACGATATGATGTCTTCTTATTGAGACTGAGTTTCATAAAGAGCGACCTTCTTATTGCAACAGAGTCTCAATAGCAAGATGTAAATAGGATTTATCGGGTACCCTGATCGTCCATTGTGAAAAAGCAAAAGCCCCGCTGATGAGCGGGGCTTTTGCATGAAAAACTCGTTCTTGTTAAGGCTTAACGGCTTAAGACATAGAACAGAATGAAGACCAAGATGCCTACGCCGCCCAGAATCAGGTAGAGCTTCATGTTGTCGTTACCACCTGCCGGAGCCGGAGTTTGCGGCGCGGGCTGTGGTTGACGCACAGAAGGTGCGGTGCGGGGGGCGGTGACGGATGGTTTAGGCGCGTTCGAGCTGGCCCAAGCCGGTGTAGGCGTGGGCGTAACATTGAGGCCGGAAGCAGATTTCGCAGGCGTCGAGGGCGATGCTGGCCGGGAAGTCGGGGGAATGCTGCCCACCCGGGAACCGGTGGCCGGGCGGCTGCCCAAGGGCTCGGGCTCAGGGGCGGCGCCGCCAGCCCACCAACCGCCTTCAGCACCGGCACCGGGAGCGGCAGCAGGTGCCGCAGCGGCTGCGGATATACCTTTGATGACTTCATCCATGGTGCCTTTATCCAAGGCAACCATGACATCTTCGTAAACCGGCACCTTGGAGACATCCGCCAGGCAGATGCGCTCCAGCAATTCACCGAGTTTCTTGACCTTGTCGTCTTTGTTTTCCTTAAACCGCTTGATGATCTTGGATTGGCCCGGATTCTTGAAATCCGAGGAAAGCATCAGGAGGTTGTCACCCGTGTAAAAGTCCTTGAACAGGGCGGGTTCGCTGGCAAGCGCCAGGAACGAGGTGTGGATGACGATAGCGGCAAAGTTATCGAGCTCTTCGTTGTAGAAATCCGAGGTGCGCCGCGGGTGTTGGAAGTTGGCGTGACCCAATTCCGGCGCTTTTCCGCGGAAAGCAGGGGTATACATGCCGTCGTAGTCCACCAGCCGGATCTCGTTGTCCGGGGTGACCATGACGTTACCGTGCTGCAGATCGCCGTGGGCGAGCTGGTTGTCGCGCAAACCCTTCATCACGACGCGCAATTTCTTGGCGAGGTCGAGCAGGAGGTCGGGTTTGTCGTAAATCTCTTCGATGTACTGGTTGAGCGGCAGGCCGTCCACCCAAGCCATTTTCACCACCGGATACCATTCGTTGCGGACTTTGATGCCGCGCAAGATGTATTCGAAACCGACCAGGCAATCCAAACCAAGCCCGAGGAGCTGCTGGCTCATGCGGGCATAGCGGCCTTGCTGGCCGAGTACTTGGCGGACAAAGCAACGGATGGCGTAACGGTTCCCGCCGGTGGTGACGGAATAAACGCTGGCGAAATTACCGGACATCACCTTGGGCAGGCCCAGCATGTCGCATTTGACTTCGCTCTCCTTGAGTTCGGCATCCTCGAAGCAAATGTGAGGGTTCTGGATCGAATCTTGATAATCTGTGTGAGATGGCCAGTTCATGATGTCTGCAGTTTGGCGATGGCGTGTCTCAGGACTGTTTTGAGGCTGTCCATTTGAAAAGGATTACGGTTGTGTCGTCGTTGCGCATGCCGAAGTCCTTGCGCAGTTTGGAGACGAATTTGGCGTATTCGGCATCGTCTTTGATCTCTTGCAATTGTTGCCAAGGCTTGGTGCCAGCCTCATGTCGCTGGAGGAACCACTTGGCGATGGCATCGGTAGCCAAGATGAAAATATCATTCTCCTGATAATCCCCGAGCAGGTATTGGACCTGCGCCCAGACGGGCTGATTGCGGTTGGGATTGCTGGAGAGGAGGCAGGGACGGCTGTCAAATTCAGCGGCTTTTTGGATGGGCCAGGTTTTGATCAGCGTGTTGTTCCGGATTTGGAACATGTTGCTGTCTCCGACCGTGATGGCGTGCCATTTGGGCAAGCCGGAATCTTTGTCACCACCGCCGAAGAGGCGTTGGAAGAAAGAGGGTTTTTCCGGTGGCTTGGGCGGTTCGAAACGGATGCCTAGCAGCGTGGCAAACGCTCCGGTGCGGGCCTTTTCCTCAGCGTACCAAGGCAGCCGGTCCCAGGCGATGCTGGCATGCCACTCTTTTTGCAGGGGGCTGAGCCACTGGATGAGAGTGTTGGAGTCGGGCGGAGTGCCTTTGGGCGGATTGGCGGTGTAGCGCTGGACCAAGCATTGAGCCCATAGATCGGCGAACGAAGATTCGGTTGCTCCGTCCGCGATGGCGAAATGGCCGTTTTCGGGGGAACAACTGAAAGCGTCTTCGTACTCGTCCGGGCTGTAGCCCTCCTTGGGCACCCAGAACACTTGCACAGTGGTTTCCACGGGCTTTTTTTTGATTAACGCAGGTTGCTGGCGCGTGTGCCGATGTCCAGAAACCGGATCAATTCCACCAAGTCAGCATTGAACGCGAAGCCGCGTGCGTTCTCTCCCAACATGATGTTTTCGTTGCGAGCCAAGCCGCGCATACTGGCCGGCAGTTCGCTGGACACTTGGAACAGAGTCCGGGCGAATTCATCCGGCAGATCGTTGTCGTTTTCCGGAAAGATGATCGGCTGCACCGGCTGACTGGAGATATGGCAGTTCAGCAGCAGCACATTGCCATCCACCGTGGTCAGGCTGGTCAAGGCTTCTGCTTGCGGCACCGGACCGAAATCCGTGGCCTCACCGTCAGAAATATTGATGACGATGGGGGGGTAGGAATATTGGTGGCTGGAAACCCAGCTGGAAAGGATGTGATGGGCGAGATCCAAGGCCGCACCCATGGGAGTGGTGCCTTTTGCCTGGGGCTCAAACCAGACCGGAAATTTCACCTTCTGGGTGATAACCCCACCGGCGCCATCATCGATCTGTTTGACGCGTTCTTCGACGCGGGCAGGGGAATTGGCGACCTCGCTGAGGGGGACGATATCCCGACCGGCTAAAGGACCGCTAAATGCCGGGCCGACTTGGGAGCCGTAACCGATCACGCAGACTTCGTAGAAGTTGCGGATACCCTCGCCACGGGCGCATTTGATGATGAGGTTGTGCAACAGGCGGTTGATGGCGTCGGCCACACTGTCGCATTTACGCTTGCCATCGCTGCCCGCGATGGGCTCAACCATCGAGCCCGACTGGTCAACAAGAAAGACAAACGCACTAGGGTTTGTTCGGCTGATCTCCGCTGTGTAAGCCATATAAAACTCTTTTCTGATACACCCGGGAAGAGGTGCTGACTCCCGGTGCTAATTGGAGTGCTGGCACCGCACACGCGATTTCATACTAAGTGTTCCATGGTAAATCAATGTTATTTCTGAACTAAGAATGGACTGGGGGGCAGAGTGTGTTACCTTATCTTTTTTAGTTTCAGCAGATTGTGACTTGCAATTGAAATGGCGACCCGTTACAAAGCGGGCGTCATGGCGCTACCATTTCTAAGTAACTCTGGCAAGCGGCGGGACCAAGCGGTGGTGGTTGATTTGGGGACGCGAGTAACCAAGGCGGCTGCTATTCAACGCAAAGGTGAAACTTTTCTGATGACAGGTTTCGCCATGGTCGACGCCCCGGTTTATGACCGAGGCATTTCCCCGGATATCCTGTCAGAACACCTCAAGGCCGTGATGCAACAGCTCGGTGTGCGGGCTAAGCATATCGTGGTTGTTTTGGGGGTGGGCGATAGCATTCTCCGCACGACTGAGCTCCCGATGGTGGGGGTGAATGACATGCGCATGATGCTGCGGTTGAATTCCAAAAACTACCTGCAGCAAGATTTCGCTGATTACCTTTTCGACTGCCATATTTTGCCGCTGACCGAAGGCTCTGCTGGCGGGACAGAAGGTGGCGGCACCAAGATTCCTCAAAAATGCAAAGCGTTGGCTGGTGGGGCCAAGCGCCAGTTGGTTGAGGATGTCAAATTGGCTGCGAAAAATGCGGGTTTGGTGGCAGATGTGATCACTTCTGGTTTGATTGGCCCGGCGAATGCTTTCGAGATGGCGATGCCGGACGTTTTCGCAAAAGAAGTAGTGGCTTTGGTTGATTTTGGTTACAAAAATTCCGCAATCAGCATCTTGATGATGGGAGAGTTGATATTGACTCGCGTAGTCGGATTTGGTGCGGCGAAGTTGACGACGGGTATCGCTGAGTCTTTGGGGATCAGTAACGCTGAGGCAGAGGGTATCAAGGTGGGTATGCCGCAGGAGGTGGAGTCCACAATCCAGCCCCTGTTGACTCCGTTGGGCCGCGAGCTTCGTGCCTCCATCGACTTTTTCGAGCATCAACAGGATAAGACGGTCAGTCAGGTGTTCTTTTCGGGTGGTTCTTCGCGTTCGGAGTATATCGTCAATGCGTTGCAATCGGAGTTGATGGTTCCGTGCAAGGCTTGGAATCCGACAACTTTCATGTCGCCGGCAATGCCGCCGGCGCAGTTAGGTGAACTGGAGCAGGTCGCACCCCAATTGGTGGTCGCGGTCGGTGGCGCCATGGCAGCATTCTAAAGTATGCCAATCAAAATCAATTTGCTGGCCGAAGAGCAGGCCAATGAAGAGTTACGCCGGAAAGATCCGGTTAAGCGTGCTGGTATGGCGGCGGGGGCAGTGGTTGCTCTCGTGCTGTTGTGGGCAGGTATTAACTGGTTCGGGCTTATGGGTTTATCCAAGCAGTTGGAGGGCTTGAACGCGGAGTTGGAGGATCTGAAAAAACCGGCTACGGAGGCTAAAGCCAGTCAGAAGAAAATCCGCGATACCGAGTATAAGATGGAAATGCTGAAGAAAATGTCAGCTGCTCGTCCGCTCTGGGCGCCGGTGTTGGACACTCTGCAGCGCTCGGTGATGGAGGATGTGCAGGTGCTGCGAATCAAGGCTGATCAAATCTACCAGGTCACTCCTGCGTTTGTGCCGCCGCGCGGTTCTACCTTGAAGCCCAAGCCGGCGAGTTCCAAGCAATTGATCACGATGACAATCGAGGCGCAGGATAACAGCGAGCGCCTGGACAGCTATAATCGTTTGCGTGAGCAACTGGCGTCTGCTTTGAAGACGCATATGGGGACGAACGGAACAGTTTCCTTGAAGACTTTGAACCAGGCCCGGGAGAATGAGGATGGAAAGAAGTACCTCACCTTCTCGCTGGAATGCAGTTTCACTGAGGTTGTGCGCTAATCATGAACAAGCTTTCCAAAGAAAAACAGCAGCAACTGATCGCGGTGGCGATGGCGGGCGTGGTGGTCATCGGCCTGCTCTACTTTTTTGTGATCAGTGCGCAGGGTAAGTCCAAGGCTGCTAAAATTGCCGAGATCGAGTCGACGCAGAAAGCGGTGGACGAAGCGGCGAAGCTTAAGAAGGATACACCTGCTATCCAGGAACAGTTGGATGAGGTGATGGCCCGTCAGGCGGCGATGGAAAAGAACATGGCGACGGGGGATCTTTATTCATGGGTGATTTTGACGGTGAACGACTTCAAGTCCAAGGGCGGTTATATGGTGCAAATTCCTTACTTTAGTCGCGAGGAGCGGGTAGGGATCGGCATGTATGGTGACTTTCCATATGAGGCGGTCAAATATCAATTGAAAGGAAATGGATATTTTCACGATATCGGCAAGTTTCTTGCTGACTTCGAAAATGCGTTTCCGTTCATCCGGGTGCAAAATTTGGATATCACGCCGGAGGGTGGGGTTAGCACTGGAGCGGAGGCGGAGAAATTGTCCTTCAAATTTGATATCGTGGTGCCGCTGAAACCTAAGGAATAGGCAAAATGAAGCTGAATCAATCACAAGTATGCTGGTTGCTGGGGGCTGCTCTGGTGGTTTCGGTGCTGCCTTCTGAGTTGCACGCTGCAGCACCCGCTGCTGCCCCGGCGAAAGAGGTGGAGGCGCCCAAATCAACTTTTGCGACTGACCCGAAAGCTGGTAAGGATCCGTTTTTCCCGAAATCAGAGCGTTGGAATCCGCCGCCGCCGAAACCCAAAGTGGAGGTAGTGAGCACGCCTGATAAGCCAGCGCCGCCGCCGGTGAAAATCGATCCGTATGAGAGTTTCGAACTGAAGGGATTCGTGGGTTCGGGTGATGGCCGGGTGGTGACGGTTTCGTCCGGAGTCAAGAACTACATCATGATGTTGGGAGAGAGTAAGATGGCGGCCACCCCTAAGGGGAATTACCGGTTCAAAATAGTGCGGTATACTGCCACCGGTGTCGTCATCCAGATAGATGGTGAAAAAGAAGAGAGGGAACTGAAGTTTCCTACTCCTTAAGGTGGGTAGTGACAGGCAGAGAAAACAATAATTTTAAAACCAGCAGGCTATGAAAATTAAAGCGTTGACGAT
>CAZRGY010000167.1:0-962 GCA_964599715.1 uncultured Verrucomicrobiota bacterium
TCACATTCATGCGGCGGCGAACCTACGGGATACCGGGGTGGATGTCAAAACGCTGGACAGAAGTCTTTTGGGGCGGGTTTTGCCCCATTTGACCATTTGCTGCGTGACGCTGCGGCTCGCCGTTTGTTAATCTGAAGCCATGCAGAATCCGATCATCGTTGCTTTAGATGTCCCCACCGCGGAACAAGCTGTGCAATTGGCCAATAGCCTGCGCGGAGCCGTGGGCGCGCTCAAGATCGGCAGCGAGCTTTTCACTTCAGCCGGTCCCTCCATCGTCAAGGAACTCAAGGCCACCGGGGCGGGCGTGTTCCTGGACCTCAAATTTCATGACATCCCGAACACCGTGGCAAAGGCTGTGGCGGCGGCCACCCGTATGGGAGTGGACATGCTCACCATCCATACCTGTGGTGGCAGCGAGATGATGAAGGCCGCCGAGGAAGCTGCCCAAAAGACGGCTTTACAGGCCGGGGTGGATGCCCCGCTTGTCCTGGGCGTGACCGTGCTCACCAGCATGGATCAGCAGGCCCTTTCAGAAACGGGTGTCGGCTCCGACATCGGCAAACAGGTGGAACGGCTGGCCAGACTCGCCGCGCAGAGCGGATTGCGCGGGCTGGTCTGCTCGCCTTTGGAGATCACTGCCCTGCGTCAGATGTTGCCCTCGGAGATCAAGCTCGTCACCCCCGGGGTTAGAGCTGCCGGGCAGGATTTGGGCGATCAGAAACGCGTCTTGGGACCGAAGGAAGCGATTGATGCCGGGGCCAACTGGCTGGTCATCGGCCGCCCAATCTATCAGGCGGAGAATCCCCGTCAGGCGGCGGAAGATATCCTGAAGCTGATCAACGGTTAAAGCCGGTTGCCGCTTAAGGCTGCGGCAAAGAGCGGCAGTAATCTTCCAAAGCGGCCTTGCCTGACTCCAGTTGCTCGCGCAATTCATCGAGCAGCGGTTTCAGCGGATCCGGTTC
>CAZRGY010000167.1:972-8377 GCA_964599715.1 uncultured Verrucomicrobiota bacterium
TCAGGCGGAGAATCCCCGTCAGGCGGCGGAAGATATCCTCAAACTGATCAACGGCTAAGCGGACTGCCGCTGGGGTGTATCAAGACTGCGGCAGCGAATTGCAGTAATCCTGCAAAGCGGTCTTACCCCGGTCAAATTGCTGGCGTAGTTCCACCAGCATGGAAGGCATCAAATCCGGTTCCCCGGCTTTGGCGGCATTCTCCAGCCGGCTCAACACTTCAGCCACCCCCAACAATCCCATCGTCAAACTGGAGCCACGAAGGCGATGCGCAATTTTTTTGATGCCCTCGTAAGCCTTGGCTGCGCAGGCGGTCTCCAGACCGGCAATGGCCGGAGCGGCGTCCTCCAGGTAGATTTCCACGAGGCTGGTCGCGAGGTCTAATTCATCCAGTGTGGCTGCGCTCAACAAAGACGCATCCAAAACTGTTGATCCTGGCGTTTCCTTGGGCTGTTCATCGCTCACGGAATCATCATCTCCTCCCCCACCCGACCACCGTTCGATGGCTGCTTTGAGATCGGCCAGCTTCACCGGTTTGGTCACATAGTCATCCATGCCTGCATTCAGGCAAAGCTCCCGATCCCCCTGCATCGCGTTAGCCGTCAGGGCTACAATGTATACCGGTTTACGGGACGGCAGCAGTCTTTCCCGGCGGCGGATTTCACGGGTCGCCTCGAAGCCGTCCATCTCCGGCATCTGGCAATCCATCAGCACTACATCATAAGGTATGGAAGCCAATGCCTGTAAGGCTTCCAAGCCGTTGGCCACACAATCCGCCTGGCAACCTAGCTTGCGTAACTGCCCCAAAGTCACCTTCTGGTTGACCATGTTATCCTCCGCGAGCAGCAGTTTTACTTTCCGCCGGACTTGCATGCTGGCGGATACATCCACCACGTCTTCGGGCAAAACTTTGGAAGGACGAAGTTTTGAGGCCTTGTTGCTGACCTCCATCAAGCAGTCCAATATGCGCGACTGGGTCAAAGGCCGGTGCAGGCAACCGTCCACCCCGGCAGCAGCCAGTTCTTGGTCATGGGCAGGCTGAGTAGCCGAATCCAGCAGGACCAACTTCAAGCTGCTGTAAGCCGTCTCCTGCCGGATGATGCGGGCCAGAGCCAGTCCATCGATGCCGGGAAGTTTACGATCCAGCACCGCCAGTTTGAAACGTCCCTGCGTGCGGGTCAGATCGCGCAGGGTCTGCAAAGCTTCCTCGGCCGTGCCGACCGCCACCGCATTCATTTTCCAGGCCGCCAGCTGCTGACACATGTATTCCCGGTTAGCTTGGTTCTCCAAGGCGACGAGCACCTTGTCACCCGCCTGCAAGCCGGGTGCCACCGGCAAGATCCGGGTAGCCACCTGTGGCTGCTTATCCAGACAGGCGGTGAACCAGAAAGTGGAACCTTTGCCCGGCTCGCTGATGACGCCGATCTCCCCTTTCATCATCTCCACCAATTGACGGCAGATGGCCAACCCCAACCCGGTGCCACCATACTTGCGCGTCGTGGAACCATCCGCTTGGGTGAACGCCGTGAAGAGACGCTGCTGTGCCTCCTTGGAAATGCCGATGCCGCTATCTTTCACTTCAAAACGCAAGACCGCCTGGTTGGAAGTCTCGCTCACCAAACTGACATTCATCACCACTTCACCCTGTTCCGTGAATTTGACGGCGTTACTCAGGAGGTTGTTCAGCACTTGGCGAATACGCCCCGTATCGCCCCGCAAATCCACCGGCGTCTCCGGCGCAAGCCATGCCAGCAGTTCGATACCCTTCGCCTGCGCCCGTTGCGCCAAGATATCCAGTGAGCCTTCCACTGTTTCCCGCAGGTTGAAGTCCAGTGTTTCAAAAATAAGTTTGCCCGCCTCGATCTTGGAGAAATCCAAGATATCATTGATGATGGTCAGCAAGGACTCGGCACTAAACTGGATCGTCTCCGCGAAATTGCGCTGGTCCGGGGTAAGCGGCGTCTCCAGCAACAGGCCGGTCATACCGATAACGCCATTCATCGGCGTGCGGATCTCATGGCTCATGTTTGCCAGAAACTCGCTCTTGGCCTGGTTCGCGGCATCGGCCGCATCCCGCATCTTGGCCAGTTCCACTTCCCGCATGCGGTCTACCGTGATGTCCTGGGTGAACATCATGATGCCGCCGATGGCCCCGGAACTGTCATACCATGGGCGCAACTCCCATCGAAGATGCTGCTCATGATCCCAGCCGGGAGGCTGCCAGACATCATCATCCGCTTTTTCCACGGCCCCCGCCTGGCAACGACGATGGATCTCTTTCCAATGCTCGCTGACATTGGGGAATACATCGTAATGGCTTCGTCCGATGATGTTCTTATCCGTAAGCCCGTAGTCCTGATACCAACGTTGACTCGCGGCGATATACCTCATCTCGCGGTCAAACATCGCGACGGCTGCCGGGGCATGCTCGATAAAGGCGAACAGACGGGCTTTCTCATCAGCAAGATTTTTTTCCGCGCGTTTTCGCTCCGAGATATCGCTGGCGATGCCCAGAAACCCGATGGTGTCCTGATGCTCATCACGAATGGCCGTAACGGAAAGCAGCACGGGAAAGGTGGTGCCGTCTTGCCGCACATAGGTCCACTCCCGTTCATCCGATTTCCCTTGCCTCGCCAGGGCCACAAAGGTTTCGAAGCCCGGTTCGATCCGGCGTTCCAACTCTTGCTCTAACTCCTTTGCCCGGGCTTCCACCTCCGCTTTGACATGGATGATTGCTGGTGAAGTTTTGCCGATCATCTCCTCCGCCTTGTAACCGAGCATCCGCTCAGCAGCGGCATTGAAGGCAGTGATTGTGCCATCCAAGGTGGTAGCGATCACGGCGTAGTTGGCACTGCTCAAGATGGCCCGTTGGGCGATCCCCAGTTTGCGCAACTCCTGTTCCACGCGATGCCGCTCCATCACCTCGGCCGAAAGCATCTCATTGCCAGCCTGTAATTCCGCCGTCCGCCGATACGCTGTCTGGGCCAGAAAGGTCATTCCTGAGAGCAGGAAAGAAATGACCCCGCCGATCCAAATGACCGCTCCGGCCAGCTTTGAATCTGTAAGCATTCCGACCGGTTCGAGCAACATCTGCCATTCCGTTCCCGGGAGTTTCATGTTCATTTTCTTGGCCAGATTGTGCCCCGGACCAAAGCGGTCCTGATCCGAACGGTACAGCTCCTTGTCCGTCTCATAAATGAAGAGGGAGAAATCACTCACCAACTCCGGCCGGATCACACTGCTCAAAAATTCTTGCGAACGGAACACCCCCACAATGAAACCATCCGGGCGGCCGTTGACCGTCAGCGGAACATGAACCAAAAAACCACGCCCTCCTTGGATAAGGTTGATGGCCGGGGTGAAGGTCAGCTTGCCCAATGATTTAGAACGTTCGTAGATTTGCCGAAGCGCCGGATTATCCCCCAGCCTAACACCGATGACGGATTCATTTCCGGCAATCGGCACACAACGCCTGACAATCAGATCCGCATCCACCCACTGCACCGCCTGAAAACCTTTAAGGTCATGGATGTAATTGGCCGCATCCACCTCCCATTCGTTTTCAGGTGTTCCCCCCGTAGCTTCCCAACGGCGGGCCATCCGGTCCAAGGCCCCCATCCGCTCGTCGATGGCGTTCTTCACCAAGACCCGGATGCTATCCAGTTGCTGCACGGTCACCCGGTCGGTCTGGACACGCAGCGAGGCCTGCACCATCAAATAGACACAAACCGTGGCCGAAACGGCGCCGATACCGACTGGCAAAGGCAACCACATCGGCAAGCCTTTTTGTTCCATTCTGGTCAAGTGCCAGCTCAAAGCAAAGAGGCCGGAACTCAACAAAAGTAAACCCACCGAAGTGTGTAAAGCCATCTGGCCGATCTGCCGTTGCCAACCTTGCAAGGCCTCCACGTCCACTCCATATGCGAACAAGGCTGTGATCGCCAACCCCATCACGACACTGGTACAAATCGCCAGCACCAGCCGCCATTGTTTCTGTCTGCTAGACCGCGTCTTCAATACCAGGGCTATCCCGATCAGGGCGAAACACATGGACGAAAGAACCGGCATTCGGCCAGGGGAAAGGGAGCGCTCGGTGTAGAAGGGCTTGATCAGCAACTGGTCGATATACAAATCCCAGCCAAATGAATGCTCAAAAAACGTCGCCAGCCCGATGGCTGCGACAAGGCCACCCAGAACGGCTGTCCACTTCTCCCGGCCATATACCCCGGCCAGCAAAGCTACGCCGCTAAGGATAAAGCCCAGAGCAGTATTGGGCTGCATCGGCGCAAACCCCGGCACCACCGCCACCATCGGGATACTCTCAACAAGCCACCCCACAAAAACTCCTCCCCCCAGCACCAGCAGCAAAAGACTGCAGATGCGGGCAAAAGAGAGACTGGGGCTCTTTTCAGCGCTCGTTTTCATTTTCTGGGATATCCACCGAAAACAAATCTTTGTATGTTTTTCAGATAGCCATTTTTTGCCATCCTGATTATTGGCCGTCGTCGAGTCAATCCTACCAAGATTGCACCGAATCCGCTGTGAAAACCGCTTCCAAGAGCTGCTGATAATCGCCCTCAGCTGCTGGCAGGCGTATCACGGTCACCGATACATCGGCTTCACGATCGGCGGCCACGATGGACTCGGCCAGCTCATCGCCATCCCGGGTCAATACATGAAGGATCTTATTCATCTCAAAAACGCAAGACGCTGTCTGCCTCTCTCCCCATGGCAGCCAATTGGGAAACCGTTACTGACGAAACATTGGGATATGGGGCCCCAGCTTCATGTTCCACCGCCAGCAGATGCACCTTATCTTCGGACTCCAAGAGTATAGGAAGGTATGATTCGCAGACTTCTCCGTTGATCAAATCATCGGTCGTTTCGGCAAGCACACGCCGGGCCTCTCCACAAAGGCAAAGCTTCACCGATACTTTATCCCATCCACCGATCCCGGCCGCGATCCGTATCGCCTCGGCAGCACGTCCGCTCTCACGCGGGTCCGCCGTCACTACCAGCAAAACGTTTTTGACAAGCTCGCTCATAGTCTAATTGAAACTGATGAACCGGTCCGTATCCGCCATCAGATCTGCCACCACCGTCAAACCGGCGAATAGCGCGGTATCATTCAATGTAAGGTTGCGTTTGTGTGCGCCGTACGCGCAGGCGAAAAGGCGTGCCCCGTTTTCCTTCAAACGGATGATGCGCGGGTCCTGAATGCCCGGCACGGCCTCATCGATACAATAGAGATAGACTTCCACACCGTTGGCGAGGGCGGTTTCAGCCAAGCCGACACCATGGGAAAAATTTACGTGGTCGGGGGCAGTGGAAAGAAGCAGGCCGAGTTTTTTCCCGCGCAAATTCATCGCGTCAAAACTATGGCATTACACATTGCCATTGTTAGAACCACTTTGCTGTATGACCTTGCGTACGGTGTCCAGCAACAGCTGGGGGTAAAATGGTTTGCGGATGAAAGCGTCCGCCCGTTGCGCGTACTGGTTCTGGATGGATTCATCCACATTACCGCTGAAGAGCACGGTCTTGAGGTGGGGAAATTTTTGCTTAACTCCTTGGATCAGCTCCATGCCGTTCATGCCCGGCATGCGAAAATCTGTCAACAACAAGGCCGGAGGGCCGGGCCACCCTCCCAATTCTTGCAAAGCTTCCGTAGGGTCTTGAAACACTTGAGCATCCCAACCCTCCAAGGAAAAAATGGTCTGCACCAATTCCCCCACCATCGGTTCGTCATCCACGACGACAATCAAAGACGACCGGTCGGAAGCTCCATTTGCTGTCTGCTGTATATTTGGATTCATCACTTACCCGACCACACACGCACACCTACTATATGGCACGATACTAACCCGTGGCAAGAAGTGCCTTAAGCTCCTATAAGAACATCTATTACCCGAAAAACCCATTTTTTCGGCCTTAAAAGACCTAATCTAACTCTGCTATCTTGCCCGTTCGCCGATTACGGCCATATAAACCATACAAGCATTTTGGAGTTCTCTGGCCATTACTTATTCCCATCTTATTACAACTATCTAAGC
Organism: uncultured Verrucomicrobiota bacterium; assembly: GCA_964599715.1. Lineage (GTDB taxonomy): Bacteria > Verrucomicrobiota > Verrucomicrobiia > Limisphaerales > JAEYXS01 > JAEYXS01. The sequence continues at coordinate 7,024 of CAZRGY010000167.1, forward strand.
TCAATAAAATTGCCGTTTTGAAGCCCTTGGCGGCAGCATGGCCAGAACCCTCCTGATTCCCACACCGGATTCAATCTTCCTTCTGCCCCGGGGGCTCCCCTGATTTCTCCTCAAAAAAATTCACCACCTTGTGCAATAACCACCCCAGAACGGTCAGAAAAACCACTGCCCCGGCAAAACCCAGAAAGTAATCATACTGTTTCTTGCTCGAAGCATCCCCGACTAAAAAGATCAACCCCATCAAGATCGCCCCGCTCGGCAACAATCCAAAGAAGCCCAACTTCGCCAAGCGCCCCCGGCGCACCTTCTCATCCTCATCACTCAGGGCTTTCTCATCCTGCGGCAAGAACGCCTTCGTGAACCAGGACCCGAAAAACCAGCCGAACACCAGCGCCAGCACCACGATCCAGTCAAATTCAAACCGTGCGTGCGGATTGATCTGCCGGATGGAAGACATGAAACCGGACAACCCTGCGAAGCTTAACGCGATCGAGAACCGCACCAGCTTCATGAAATCCGACGCTGAATTTGCACTCATTTTTTAAATCCTACCTCCATATCATCTCGCGCGCAATGCCCCCGCCACACATTAAATCTCCCCTTACCACCTCAACAGCCCTCCTTCTCATTTCGCATACTCCCTTCTATTTTCTTTCCCCCTTCGATGTTCGAAGTTGGATGCTGCACGTTCGATGTTTCCCTCATAAATGCCTGCCGGTTTACCCCGTGCTGAAAAGTCGGGGTGCAACTGGCGGCTTGCCCCCTGCCCTTCCGTCATATAGCAAGAAGCACGTTCATTCCACATGGATCAAAAGGCTTTAGTCATTGTGCCGACCTACAACGAACGGGATAACCTCCCCCCGCTCGTTGCCAAACTCCTTTCCCTGCCCGTCGCCATTGACCTTCTCGTCGTCGATGACAACTCCCCCGATGGCACCGGACAGATCGCCGATGACCTTGCCGCGAAACATCCCCAAGTCAATGTCCTCCACCGCGCCGAAAAGAACGGCCTCGGCCGCGCCTACTGCGCCGGATTCGCCTGGGCCCTCGAACGTGACTACGAATACATCATGGAGATGGACGGCGACTTCTCTCATAACCCCGACGACATCGCCAAATTTCTCGAAGCCGCCCAAGACGCCGACCTCGTCATCGGCTCCCGTTACTGCAATGGCATCCGCGTCATCAACTGGCCCCTCACCCGCCTCATGCTCAGCATGAGCGCCGGCATGTACGTCCGTATCATCACCGGCATGCCCTTCAGCGACCCCACCGGCGGCTTCAAATGCTTCCGACGCCACGCCCTCAAATCCATCGACCTCGATCGCGTCCGCTCCAACGGCTACAGCTTCCA
>CAZRGY010000168.1:0-6658 GCA_964599715.1 uncultured Verrucomicrobiota bacterium
GACCCTACGCGGGACACCGAGAGACCTACGGAAATAGCGGGGCGGACACCTTGGTAGAACAAGTCCGTTTCCAGATAGATCTGGCCGTCCGTGATGGAGATCACGTTCGTCGGGATGTAAGCAGACACGTCACCGGCTTGCGTCTCGATGATCGGCAAGGCGGTCAAAGAACCACCACCAGCGCGCTCATTCACACGGGCGGAACGCTCCAACAAACGGCTGTGGAGGTAGAACACGTCACCCGGATACGCTTCACGACCGGAAGGACGCTTCAAGACGAGGGAAACTTGACGGTAGGCGACAGCCTGCTTGGAGAGATCATCATAGATGATGAGCGCGTCCATGCCGTTATCCATGAACCATTCACCCATCGCCGCACCGGAGAACGGGGAGAGGTATTGGTTCGCCGCGGAATCAGAAGCGGCAGCCACCACGACGATCGTGTAGGCCAAGGCACCGGCCTTGTCCAACTCGGCGATCACGCGGGCCACATTCGACTGCTTCTGGCCGACGGCCACGTAAATGCTGTAAACCGGGCGGAAACCCTTCGGGAACGTGCCATCAGCCAGCTTGGCCTGATCGTTGATCTTGGCCTGGTTGATGATGGTATCCACGCCGATGGCGGTCTTGCCCGTCGAACGGTCACCGATGATCAGCTCACGCTGACCGCGACCGATCGGGATCATCGCGTCGATGGCCATGATACCCGTCTGGAGCGGCTGGCTCACGGATTGGCGCTTCACGATGCCGGGCGCGATCTTCTCCACCGGATATTGCACGGTCGATTCGATCGGGCCCTTGCCGTCCAAAGGACGACCGAGCACGTCCACCACGCGACCGAGCAGGCCCTTGCCCACGGGCACGGAGAGCAGCTTGCCGGTGGTGCGCACTTCAGTGCCTTCTTTCACGCCGAGGTAGTCACCCAGGATGATGGCACCGACTTCCGTCTCTTCGAGGTTCAGCGCGAGGCCGATGACGCCGTTGCCGAAATCCAACATCTCGTTGGACATGGCATCGGTCAGGCCTTCGATCTTGGCCACACCGTCAGAGATTTCGCGGACCACGCCGACGTTCTGCCGGGAGACCGACGTCTTCACTCCGGCGATTTGGGCTTCAATATCTTGGAGAATGGAGCTCATAGCTGTTCGTTAAAAATTCCTAAATCGATTAAAGGGCTTCCTGCAAGGCACTCAGACGGGCGGCCACGCTGCCGTCATATACGTCACTGCCGACTTTGATACGCAAACCGCCAACCAGTGCCGGATTCACAAAAAAGGCGATACTCAGGCCGGGACCATAACGCTGCTCAAGGTTCGACTTGATCGCGGCCATCAGCTCAGGCGAGGTCTCGATCGCGTTTTCCACGCGCACCGAGCGGCGTTCGATGTCCAGCTTCACCAGACGCTGGAAGTGATGGAGCGTGGCCAAATAACCGCGCGGCTTCCGCGCGATGACCTGCCCCACTGCCGTCCGCACCCGGCTCTCGTCCAACAGTCCGTCCACGCGGCAGGTCAGGAAGAGCTGCTTGGCATCGCGACGGGATTGTTTGCCGATTTTCACAGTATTAGTAAGTAGTTACAGTGCTGAACCAGTCTTAGGCGGCCAACTGGCTGTTGGTCTCTTCCGCCAGACGCTTCTGGTCTTCCGCAGTCAAAATCTTGCCGGACACCTGCATCGCCGCCTTCACCGCCAGATGACCGATCTCGCGCTTCAATTCCAGTTCCAGACGCTTGAATTCCGCCGCGTTGGATTCCTTGGCCTTGGTGATGATCTGGTTGGCCGTGCCGACTGCTTTCTGCATCTCCACCTCGGTCACCTTGGCGGCCGCAGCACGGGCTTCTTCGATGATTTTGTTCGCCTGGGCACCTGCCTGATTGACGATTTCCTGAGCCTTGGCTTGGGCGCTGGCCAGTTCCGCCTTGATCTTGTCAGCGTTCTCCAAGCCTTCCTGGATGGTCTTCTGACGCTCAGCCAAGAGATTCAAAATCGGGCCGTAGGCGAACTTCTTGAGCAAGAACGCCACGACGCAGAACGAGATAAGCTGGGAAATGAACAACGAAGCGTTCCACCCGAATGTCTCAGCGATCTGCGCTGGAATACTCTTCTCCGCGCCTTCAACCGCCGCTGCCGCAAGCATGAAATATTCAGTCATAAAAAATTTCAGTAAACTGGTTCGCATTAATCCGGGCTGCTGAAGCAGCCCGGATTAAATAATAGGCTTACTTCACGAGGAAGATCGCGAAGAACACGATACCTTCCGCCAGAGCGGAGCTGATGATAGCCTGGGTCAGGATCTTGCCTGCAGCACCCGGGTTACGACCAACTGCTTCGGACGCCTTCATGCCGATGATACCTACGGCGATAGCGGAACCGAGAGCCGCGATGGCTACGTGCAGATTGCCACTGATTTCTGCGAACATGTTATTTACCTTTCTTTTCTTTCCCGGCAGCCCCCACAGTCATAGCCAATGGTCAGACCGCCGAAATCATTAAAATCTTAGTGATGCTCTTGTCCCGCTTCCTCGTGGGCATGGTCATCCCCACCATGCGAGCAGATCAACTGCGTAAAGATGGCCGTCAGCAAGGTGAAGACCAAAGCCTGCACAAAGCCGACCAGCAACTCCAAGAAGTAAAACGGTAACGGCACCAGCCAGCCGAAATACTTGCCACCCATCAGCGCCATGGCTTCCAGCAGGTTTTCACCGGCGAAAATATTACCGTAGAGACGGAAGCTGAGCGAAACCGGACGGAACACGATGGAGATGACCTCCAAGAGACCGACCATCAAGAACACCAGCACCAAGAAACCTTTCATGCCACCCGTCGCATCCCCGTGATAGCCGAAGATATGGCTGAAGGTGCCCCCTACGCCATTCGCTTTGACTGCCCAGTAAATCCACGCGAAGAAGAAAACCATGGCCATCGCCGAGGTCATGTTAAGATCGGCATTCGCACCACGGAACATCGGGCGGCTCAGGTGATGCAAGTGGCCATCCGCATCCGGCACACCCCAACCGATGGAACCGACACCCGGAATCAAACCGAACCAGTTGGCGAACAGGATGAACAGGAAGACAGATGCGTAAAACCAGAAAGTCTCACGAGCCAGCTTCGGCCCGAGCAAACCAGCCAAGAAGGATTCCAAACTCTCCACCACCCATTCAGCGAAGTTCTGCAAACCGGTCGGCACGCGGGTCAATTTGCTGGTCGCCATCTGCGCACCCACGATGAGGAAAACCGCCACGATCCAAGTCACCACCATGGAGTTGGTGACCTTGAAGAAGCCTAAATCCACCAAGACCGGGGCATGGGCCGTCAGACCTTCAGCATGATCGCCATGACCGTGGGCTTCCTCGCCCACACCATGAGCCGCTTCACCCACGGTTTCAGCAGCCGCGTGAGCCGCCTCACCGATAGCAGCGGGGACAGCCGACTCAGCAGCCAGACCGAACAGTGGCAGCGCCAACAAGGCCACTGCCGCCAAAATGGATTTCAGCGTGCGCATCTAAATTTACCCGATAAAGAAGCCGGAGAACCCTCGACATGAGGGCGCGCCGCACTTCGTTACATCCGAAACGGTCCGGCAGGGTGTCTTATCGTGAAATTTTTCACAAGCGATTTTTTTGAGCAAAATGGATGATTTTTTGTCAACTAATCCGCTTTATCAGAAATCCCTTTCATGACGCTTGATATCAGCCGAGTTCCAACGGCAGATTCCCGCAAGAATCCCAAAAAAAATTGCCGCCCGGAGCGATTCCAAGCGGCAATTTGTAGGTAAATATGGCTATCAAGGTCAGAACCCGACCATCTCCACCTCAAAGATGAGGGTGGCATTAGGCGGAATCACCCCGCCAGCCCCGGAAGCGCCGTAGGCCAATCCGGGCGGAATGACCAGGATGCGTTTCTCGCCCTTTTTCATATCCACCAGGGCTTCATCCCAGCCGGCGATGACTTGCCCAACGCCCACGGTGAATTCCAGCGGTTCCCCACGCTCAACGGAGCTGTCGAAAACCATGCCGTTGGGCAATTTGCCCGTGTAGTGGGCCTTGATGTCTGTGCCGGGCTTGGGCTTGTCGCCCTTGCCTTCGGCGATGACCAGGTATTGCAATCCAGTCGGGCTGGTAACGAGCTCCGCTTTCGGATGCTTCGTTTTCAGGCCGATGATGGCGTTTTCCAATTGTTCTTGTTCGCGGCTCATAAAGGGTGCTTTCGGTTCCGCTTAAAAGCTGACCAGCTCAACTTCGAAGATGATCGTGGCTCCCGGCGGGATACCACCATTGCCACGCTCACCAAAGGCCAACTGCGGCGGCACCACAAGGATGCGCTTGCCACCCTTCTTCATACCGGTCAGACCTTCATCCAAGCCGGGCAAGGTGCGGTTCACACCGAATTCGACCGGGGCGGGCTGGCCACGCTTGGAGGTGTCATCCAGCAATTGGCCGTCCGCCAGAGTCGCCTTGATATGCACCATGGCTTTGGCGCCGGGCTGAATGGCTTCGCCAGTCCCGTCCGTCACCGTAAGGTATTGCAGGCCGGACTTGGTGGTCACCAGTTCCGACTTGGGAAAGCGGCTCTTGATACCGGCAACGGCACTCGCCACCGCTTGCTTCTGAGCCTCGGCAGCTTTCTTGCGGCCCTCTTCCAAACGGGCCCCGGCGCTCTTCTGTAGCGCATCGAAAGCGGCCTGATCTGCCTTGAATGCCTTGGCCTTTTCGCCTTCACGGATGATTTTCACCGTGTTGATCTTGATCTCCGTGTTCGGCCGGTCCTGCGCATTACGAGGAGCATCACCGATCGCTTTCACCACATCCTGGCCTTTGACCACGTGGCCGAAGATGCTGTGGCGGCCATCCAAGTGCGGGGTCGCGCCCAAGGTGATGAAGAACTGGCTGCCATTGCTGCCGGGGCCGGAATTGGCCATGGAGAGGATGCCTTCACCCGTATGCTTGAGGCTCGGGTCGAACTCATCCGCGAACTTGTAACCCGGACCGCCACGACCGGAACCTTCCGGATCACCACCCTGGATCATGAACCCGGGGATGACGCGGTGGAAAACCACACCGTCATAGAACTTGGTGCCTTTGGGCTTGTTGGAGTCCTTGGTGCCTTCGGCCAGACCCACAAAATTCGCCACCGTGAGCGGCGTCTTCTCGAATTCAAGCTGGATGAGGATTTTGCCCTTCGTGGTGTCGAGTTCCGCGTAGAGCCCATCGGGGAGTTTGTCTTGTGCCATGATTGAAACCGGCAGGACAGCCGCCATAAGCAGGCCGCCCAGTAACAGCAAACGGATCACTGATCGCTTCATAAAATCTTGTTTAAGCAGACGTTCATACCCATAGACGCCCCAATCGGCCTTTCGGTTCAACCGCAAAATGACGTGACAAACCAGAAAGTGCGACGGAAGTTAGCCTTAGTCCGGTCGTAATGACGACGGACAACCTTATCATGCAAGCAATTAAAGAAGTGGCCGTCATCAAGACCAGCAAGGGCGAAATGGTCGTGGAATTCTGGCCGGATGTCGCGCCCAAAACCGTGGAAAACTTCAAGAAGCTCGCCAATTCGGGCTTTTATGATGGCACCTGCTTCCATCGTATCGTGAAGGGATTCATGATCCAGGGCGGCGATCCGCTCACCAAAGACCCGGAAGAAGAATACCGCTGGGGCACGGGTAACCCGGGCTGGACGGTGAAGGCGGAGTTCAACGAACGCTCTCACGTGCGCGGCGTGCTCTCCATGGCCCGCTCACAAGACCCCAATTCCGCCGGCAGCCAGTTCTTCATCTGCTTGGGCGACGCCAAATTTCTGGACCGCCAATACACCGCTTTCGGAAAAATCGTGACGGGTGATACCGTGCTCGGCGCCATCGGCGATACGCCTGTGGGCATGAGCCGCGGTGGCGAACGCAGCAAACCGCTCGAGCGCGTTTCTGTGGAAAGCATCCGCATCACTCCTGCCGAAGCTTAAGCCAAACGACCATGGACCACGACCAACTGGCACAGGTGCTTGTGGCCATGGGTTGCCCCAAAGAAAAATCGCTGGAAATGGCGGGCCAACTCGACAAGCGGGCCCGCCAACTGGCAGAATCAAAGGGTAAGCCTTATGAAGAGGCACTCACTCATCTACTGACGCTGATGCGTCAGGGCTGGGCCGCCAAAGATCGGGGATTGTGAGCCGGAAGAAGGAGACACATGAATGACGAGATCAGACCGTGGCCACTGGTAGAATCCAAGCCGCTGAACAATTACCGCGTGTTCACCACCCGCAGTGATCGCAAGCGCTCTCCCCGCACCAATCAGGAGCACGAGTTCTACGTCATCGAATCCAACGACTGGGTAAATGTCGTCGCCCTCACCCCGGATGACGAACTGGTGATGGTGGAGCAATACCGTCATGGTACGGATTCCATCGAACTGGAGATCCCCGGCGGCATCATCGACGACGAAGATACCTCTCCGCTTCAAGCCGGTGTGCGTGAATTGCTGGAAGAGACGGGCTTTGAAGGCGAACGCCCCGAACTCATCGGCGCGATCGCAGCCAACCCCGCCATCATGAACAACACCTGCTACACGGTGTTGGTGCATAACTGCCGATTCTCCGCCACCACCCGCTTTGATACCGGCGAAGACTTGATAAACCGCTTTGTCCCCATCAAAGACAT
>CAZRGY010000168.1:6758-8258 GCA_964599715.1 uncultured Verrucomicrobiota bacterium
TCACTCCTTCGTCAGCAGGAATTTCTTCTGCGTGGTATCGTAGATATTCACGCTCCCCAGTGAATTCATCCGGCTGAGGGTGAACTCCGCGATATCCCGCATCTGCCGGAATTGCTGATACGTCACCACCCCGAGCAGCTTCTCCTTGTTCCAAGGATTTGGCTGCATCGTCAGCGCCAAAAGCGATTTTCCGAGATAAGGTTGTTTGTTCACCTGCAACCGCCCCTTCACGTGGCGCGCCTGCAACTTGCGCTCCGCTTGCTGCATCCAAGCATGATTATCACTGCGACCCAGCATGAGCACATTGGCATTCGCCAAGTCTGCTTTCGTCAATTCGGCATCGCTCTTCAAGATAAGATGACCGGTCCGCATCGTGTTATCGGTCCACGAGAAGCGCGCCAACTTCTCCGCCTGGTGCCGCAGCAGATCCACCTCACGCGGCACTGGAGAATGCGCGGGATAAGAGATGATGACCCGCTCGCCGAAGAGATCGAGAAACGTGCCGCGTCGCTTGGGCTTGAGCAGCGGTTCAGGAGCGTTGCTCTTGCGTTGCTTGAGAAACCACTCCGCCAAAGTATCCGTCTTGCGGTCCGCATCGTACAACCAATCCCAAGAATTGTGGCCCCAGCCCGTCAATTCATCATAGCGCACTTTGCCGCCCGCGCGTTGTAATGCCTCCACCATCCGCTGCGCATTGGCTACTGGCACGACCTCATCATGCTCGCCATGCACGCACCAGACCGGCACGGACTTCATGGCCGGCACCGCCATCACATCACCACCGCCGCATACCGGCGCGATGGCCGCCCATTGCTCCGGATAATCGCAAGCCAGTAGCCACGCGGCATAACCGCCCAACGAAAGTCCGCTGAGATATTGCCGCCGCGCATCGATGCGATAACGCTCCTTCACCCAGTTGATGGCCTCCCAGATATCCGTCTCGCCAGGGCCGCAGTATTCGATGTCCCCCCGCCCGAACGGACTGAGCAAAATCACATCCTCCCGGAAGCCGCCCTGATGGATCTCGAAGCAATGCTCGGGGATCATGCGATGATCCGCATCCGAACCATGCAGCACCACGATCAGCGGATACGCCTTGCGCCGCGAGTAACTCAGCGGCACCCAGAGCGCAAACGGCTGCTCCGAATCATCAACGGAGGAAACATAGGACGCCGTAAAATAACCTTTAGCCAACATGCCGCACGGCTCAACACCGCCGCCACATCAAGCCAAAAGTCCCCGCCCACTTCACGCTAATTCGCACAATCCACATCCTTCGATGTTCGCTGATAAGAATTCGCCGCATTGAACAATCAGCAGCTCCGGTATTCGAGGCTTTCTCATTCAATCGACCCTTAACTCAAACCTCCCTAAAACCAAGAACCCAGACCCATTCCCTATTCTCACGTTCCCCGAAATGGCTTTCCTGTTCGATCCGTTCGACGTGACTCCGCCGATGCATCCTGTCCTGCGGTACTCTAGCATCCGGCCTTTGCCTCC
>CAZRGY010000169.1:0-8250 GCA_964599715.1 uncultured Verrucomicrobiota bacterium
AAAAACACTGCTGACTTGATCGCCCAATTTCTGGATCTGCGCCCGGCTGTTCTGAGCGCGCTCCACTACGGCGATGATCTGCGCGAGGGCCGTCGAGCTGCCGGTCTTCGTCACGCGCATGAGCAACTGGCCGTTCTCCACGAGTGTGCCGGTGTAGAGTGCATCGCCCGATTGTTTGTCCACGGGGAGTGATTCGCCGGTGAGCATGGATTCGTTCACGGCGGAACCGCCTTCGACGACTTCGCCATCCACAGGCACGCGATCGCCGGGACGCAAGCGCACCAGGTCACCAGGTTGCAACTGCGCCACATCGACTTTGCTTTCCTTCCCGTCTTTCGAAATACGCAGGGCTTGGGAGGGTGCGAGGTTCACGAGGGATTTGAGCGAACTGGCTGCGCGTTCGCTCATCATCGCCTCGAGCCAATGGCCCAAACTGATGAGCGCGATGATGCCCGCTGCCTCCATGAAATAAAGATGACCATGCCAGCCGGCGAAGAGGCCCCAAGTGCTGTAAGTGAACGCCGTGGTGGAACCGAGGGCCACGAGCGTGTCCATGTTCGAGCGGCCCTGCTTGAGCTGGTTCCAGGCACCGCGATAAAAACGCGCACCGCAGATGAACTGGACGGGCAGGACGAGGAAGAAAGCGAGCCAGTGATACCACTGCACCATGCCGAGCTGGAGTACCCACTCACAGAACATGAGGAAGGCCGTGATGCTGCCACCTAAGATGACATTGAACTTCCAGCCGGTGAGCAGGCCGGGTTTGGCGGAAGCGGAGTCTTTGCTCTCCGAGGTTTCCAAACGGGCTTCATACCCCGCCTTGCCAATGGCGGTGACGACGACGGCTAAATCCTTTTTCGCATCCGGTGCCCAATCGATGGCGACCCGGCCGCTGGCCAAGTCCACTTTGACCTGCGTCACGCCGGGAACCGTCTCCGCGGCTTTCCGGACATGGCCGATACAGCTCTGGCAATCCATGCCCGATACGACGATATCGGCATTTTGTTGGATAAGACTGGGTTCGTAGCCGGCGCCTTCCACGGCTTTTAGGAGGGCATCTTGGTCGGGGGTGGCACTTTCGGTCCAAGTGACTGTGGCACGGGCGTTTGCGAGGTCTACCGAGGCGGTCTCAACCCCCTTTACCGATCGCAACGCCTTGCCCGCATTCTGGGCGCAGTTGTTGCAGGTCATGCCGTCGATCTTCAGTTCTGTTTTCGTATTCATCTCACCAAGGCAGACGCACCCGCACCGCCCGCATTACACCCTGAGCGGTAGATTCACTATGAGGGTTGCAGGGGATTTATGCAACGGCCTGAAGAAAATTAGTACGTGTACGTGATATTTCTTTGAATAACCAAAAGGGGTCAGGGGTCAGAAGGAATGTTGGTCAAAATGTAAAACACACAAAGTTATGGGAACCAAAGTGAATGCACTCACGGCGGAATTCGGACCGGAGGTAAGGTTCGAAGTGCGGCCCAATGCGGCCCGCGCAGAACGGCAACTCATCGTCGAGAGGCTGGAAAGCCTGAAGATGAAACTGGTGGCGGAATGGATGCGCAAGACGCGCAGCCCGGAGAAGTTCGGCGTGATCCGCTGGGCCGCGAGCGAAGCGGTATCGCTGGCGTGGTTAAGCGGGATGCCTTTGCTGACGTTACCAGGCTTGCTGGATGAAAAGGTCAGCAGCGCTCTGAACCGTCACGCCAAGCAAAAGCTGATCCGGGCACGGACGGAGTCTTTGATGAAGGCGGCGTAAGCGGGGCAGCGGACCTGAGCAGGCTGAAGCTGAGCCTGCTTACGTCGGCTGCTACGCAACGCTACCAGTCTATCTTCAATGCAGCATCGCGAGCGGATTCGGCTCGCGGATGAGTTTCGCATCCAGATCCAGAAAGAAATCCAGACGACGATCGGCTTCGGGCTCATTGATCTCACGCGCCATCAACCAATAGGTGGCGTAGTGGTTCCCCTCGGACTCGACCAACCCCGCGTAGAATTCAGCGAGCTCGGCATCGATGGGTTTCAAGCGTTCCGCGAGAATCTGGAACTTCTCACAGCTGCGGCCTTCGATGAGGGAACAGACGATAAGATGGTCGATGACCTGATAGCGAGCACCCGGACGCATGTTGCTCATGAGCCCACGGATCCACGGGCTGGGGAAGGGCTGACCGAAAGCGACGCCGCGCTTCTTCAACAATTGCAGCACCAGCTCGAAATGTTGCAGCTCCTCGATGGCGATGGCGTTCAGCTCATGCACTTTCGGGAACAGCTCGCGATATTTCTCCAGGGTCAAAGCCGTGGTCGCGGCCTTGCGCTCCAAGTGCGCGTGGTCGATCAATACCGCAGGCAGATCGCTCACGATCTTCTCAAACCAGCCATCCAATATCTTTGCCCGAAACAGCAACATGCGCGGAATGTGATAATCTATCGGACGCCAGATGCAATAGGGCAATGCTCATTTTCGCCCGCTGCCTTGCAGGGCGCGCTTCAACCGCTCCAACGCTCCGTCCACCTCCGGTTCGGTCACCGCCGTGTCATCCGCGCCGTAGCGTAGCGCGCAGAAGTGCTGCGTGATGACCTCGGCTTCCGGGAGGGCAGGCGCGGTGGCTTGCCGCAAAGCACCCAAAAATTCCAGCGGCGTCTGCTGTGGTGCCCGGGTGAAACCCAGCTTCTCGAAGGCCGCCAGCATGCGTCCGTATTGATTCGCCGCGTGCGCGAGCCGTTTCTGCCGTTTACGTGCGGCGACCTGTTCCGGCTTCAGCGTCCGCTTGCGCCAGAGGGCGCCAGCCATGAGCGCGACCATGATGCCCGTGAGCCAATCCGCATGCGTGTGCATCCAGCCGAAGACCTGGCCCACGGATTGCGTGCCCACGCGCATGAGCTCGCGCTGGCTGGGCGCATCGAAGTTCACCACATAGACGTTCCACACGAAGTCCGCCTCCTCGAGCCAACGCGCCGGGTCCCAGATAGAACGCTGCATGGTGCGACGCGGTGTCGCATCAAACTGCACCCAGCCGGTGCCCGCGAACCATGCCTCTGTCCATGCGTGAGCATCCTTGAACCGCACCGGTCGCCAGCCCGTCATGATGTTCTGCTGGTCCGCCACATAGCCCACCATCACGCGGCTCGGGATGCCTTGCATGCGGAGCAACAAAGCCAGCGACGATGCGTAGCGCTCGCAATGCCCCTCCTTTGACTCCAACAAAAATTCCTCCAATGGATCCAACCGGTTCAGACGCGGTGCGCCGATGCGATAGGTGAAGTTCTCCTGAAAGTAACGCTCCAGCTTGCGGGCTTGCTCGAGTGGTTGCGTCACGTTGCCCAGCACATTGGTGAGCCATTGTTCCACCGCGGGTGAGGGCTCCGGGTGTTGGGTCAGTTCGCGGAGTTCCTGCGGGTAAAGTGTTTTGCGGCTGAAGGTCGTATCCGTCCAATACTCATAGATACCGCTGGGCACCGACCATGCCGTCGTCACGCGCAAGGTCTCGTGATTGTCCTGCAGCGGGTAGTTGAAGAAGTTGCCACCGAGCGCGATCACATGGCCATCCGTCGGCAAGGTGCGGCCCAGATGCGGTACGTTCTTCACGCGGACAGAGCGGAACTTGTGCCCCTTGCGACTGTCGGGCGGGATCAGGTCCAGACGCCGCAGGGCCGGGCGCTTGTCCACACTCCACATGCCATCCACATATTCCGACAAAGCGAAGGCACGCAGGTAGCCCAAGTCATCGCCCTGCACCTCGAAGATGACGCGGCCCGATTGCGCGGCACCACCGCCTGTCGGGTCCATGGTAGTATCCAGCAAGCTGCTTTGATTGCCACCGAAGCTCGGCACGCCGCCGGAACCCAACAGGCCGCGCGGGAAGAAGGTGAACACCAATACCGCACACAAGAACAGCAAAGTGAATTGGCCCCAGGCGAAGCGCGGTCGCTCGGGTGTGACACCTGACACCACATAGTCATCGCCCGCCAATTCCTTCAACGCCGCTGGGATCAACCACACCGCTCCCAACAGGATGACAACGAAACGGAAATCGATGACCACGGTGCAACCCACGCCCAAGTGCAAGAAGGCCGCCACGAGCGAGAAGCGTTTGTCGCGCGGTGTCAGGGGTCGCAGCAAGCGCACGGCCTGCACCAGTGTGATGCCGTGACCAAGCGCGAAATGCGTGCTTTGACCGGAAGCTTTCGCGAGCAGATACCCGCCCACATAACCAGCGACCAGCGCAAAGCCTTCGACTGCCTGTGGGATATTCACCGGACGGCGCGGCCAGTTCACGCAGACGAGCCAGAGCGCGATGTTCGCCAGCATGAGCGCATAGCCATCCCACGTCAGCCCCTGACAAATGAAGCCGAGCAAGATGAGCAGGTTCAGCGCGCTTTTCATGCGAACACCTCCTGCGCGCCATACCGTTTCACCACCACACTACCACCGAGATTATCGATGGCCTGTTCCGGCAGATACACCGTGACGCTGCGTCCAGAAGCGGCCAGATTTTCCAAGGCTTCTTCTACCGCCGCATTAGCCTGTGTGAGCACCACACTGATGGCACTGCGGCGCGAGACCAAGGCCGCGGCGTCCGTGATGCGTTTGCCATCGAGTTCGCTCACCAGCACTTCTACGCGGGCGAGCATGTCCAGTATCTCCTGGCCATCGGTGAAGGGGGGGAAGAGTTCCGGTGCTTGCGTCGCGAGGTCCACCCACTCCACATGATGCCCGGCATCTAAGGCCGAGAAGATCAGCGAACCTGCCGCGCGCAGACAATCATCCAAGGCCGCACTGTCCACCACACCCACGGCATCCGTGAGGATGGCTACGCGGCCGGATAATTCTTCCTCAAAGGTTTTCACCATCAGGCCGCGGCCTTTGGAACTGCTCTTCCAATGGATCTGCTTTAAGGGGTCACCGGCATGGAAGGGTCGTAAGCCTGCGAAGTGCGTTCCCGCGGCGGAACGGCGTTGCCCCTGAAACTTCCCGCCCACCACGGCATCAAAGCCCGCCGCTTTCGGACAGGGCGCGGGATAGATCGCCGGATACACCACCACCTCGCCTTCAGCCGCAATCTGGCGCGCACACTTCACCAAGCCGAAGGGAAAGGTGGATACGAGTTGCAACTGGTTGAAGCGATAGACGCCACGCCGCAGGAATTGCCGGGCGGGCACGAGATTCGCCTTCGCCTTGCCCTTGAGCAGGCCCACTTGCAGCAGCGGTTCGTCATGACTCTCGACGGTGAGCTGGCCCACATCACGCGGACTGGTGTTCTCCACGTGCCAGGGCTGGCTCAGGGATTGGCCTTCGGCGATGACCGTGCTGGCAGGAGGTTTCAATTGCACCTGCCGGATCGAACGGCGGGCACCGAAGATGTTCAGCACGAGACAGCCACCGATGATGCCGGTGGGCAGGAGCAGGAAAGCCGATTGCGAGGTGAGCGACGCGATATACAAGGCCACCGCGATACCCGCCAGCAAAACGCCTGTCTGGGTCACGCGCATCAGAGAGGAACGCTTACGGAGTCGATGAGATGATCGATCACGCTGCGGGCATTCACACTCACGTTGCGGGTGCCCTTGCGCGTGATGAGCCGGTGTGGCAACACGAGGCGGGCGGCCTGCTTGATGTCATCCGGCAGCACATAATCGCGCCCAGCCTTCAAGGCCAGCGCCTGCGCGTAGCTCTGGATATCCAGACTGCCGCGCGGGCTCGCACCGTGTTCGAGTGATTCGTCTTTCCGCGTCGCGTGCACGATGTCCACGATGTAGCCAAGCAACGATTCCTCTACACGGATGGCGCGCGCTTCATGCTGGAGTCGCAGCAACGTCTCGCAATCCATCACGGCCTGCACATTTTCCAGCGGGTCGTGCTCCTGTTGTTCGCGCAACATCTTCGTCTCCGATTCGCGGCTCATGTAGCCGATGCTCAGGCGCACCATGAAGCGATCCATCTGCGCGAACGGCAGGGGATAGGTACCCTCCAGCTCCACCGGGTTCTGCGTGGCCATCACGAAGAACGGCGCGGCCAGCAGATGCACCTCGCCATCCACGGTCACGCTATGTTCCTCCATCGCTTCGAGGAGACTGGATTGCGTGCGCGGGGTGGCGCGGTTGATCTCATCGCCGAGCAGGATGTTCGTGAAGATGGGGCCGGGCCGGAATGAAAACCCATGCGTCTCCTGCGAATAGACCGTCACACCGCTGATGTCCGAGGGCAGGAGATCGGCGGTGAATTGGATGCGTTTGAAATCCGCTGAGAGTGATCGCGCGATGGCTTTTGCCAACAAGGTCTTGCCCACGCCCGGCACATCCTCCAACAACACATGCCCGCCTGCGATGAGTGCCAGCACCGCCTGCGCGATGGTCTCATCCTTCCCGATGAACGCATGGGAAATATTCTGGATCAAGCCGTCGATGGCCTTTGCTGGACTTTGCCGGTCACTCATACGCGTAGCTTCGTCGCACTTTCCCGTTCGCTCAAGGGAAACTAGCGGTGGTTTGTCGTTCGCTAAGGATGCTGTGAGGGGAACGCGGCTGTGTTCCGCGCCAGCGGAGTCAGCCGCAGCACGTCCTAACCGGCGAGGGGCAGAAGAATATTCAGAGCCTAACTTTGCTTCGTAGCTGCTGCGGCTAGTCCTCTGAGGACACAGCCGCGCTCCTCTATCCAGCGCGTTCAATCCGTCTACACCAACTCCACTTTCACGCCGTCGCGCTTGAGTTGGCGCAGGAGTTTTTCATGGCCCGGTTGCTGGTCGGTGAAGAGATGGTTCACCTCGCTCATGGGGCAGAGGGTGCACATCGCCTGCTTGCCGAACTTGGTGTGGTCAGCGAGGAGGACGACTTGCGCGGCTTGCTCGATCATCACGCGTTCACTGCCGAGCACAGTCTCTTCGTAATTCGTCGCGGCTTCGGCATCAATGCCGGCGGCGGAGAGGAAAGCCCACTTGGCGCGGTATTGGCGGAGGAAGGCCTCGGCTTGCGGACCGACGACCAAGCCCGCTTCAGGTTGGAGCAAGCCGCCGCAGAGATAGACTTCCGCACCGCGCTGGGAACCTTTCAGACGATCAATGGCCTGGGCGATGACGAGGGAGTTGGTGATGACGCGGATGCGTTTGTGCGCGATGAACTCGGCGAGCTGGAATGTCGTGGTGCCGCCATCGATCATCACCACGTCTCCGTCTTGCAAAAGGGCAGAGGCGGCGCGGGCGATGGCGCGTTTGGCTTCCGTATTGTCGCCCAAGCGCTTGGCAAAAGCAGGCGGGCCCATCTGCAAGGTGCCGCCCCCGGCGAGACGGATGCCGCCCCAGGTGCGCTCCACCTGACCGGTTTGTTCCAATTCCACAAACGCGCGGCGGATGGTGGCCGAGGACGCGCCCAAGCGCTCGCAGGCGTCCGTAAGCGAAAGCTCCGGATCGCTCTGCAAGAGCGCGAGAATTTGTTTGAGGCGTTGTTTGCGTTTCATCTGGCTTGCGGCGCGCGGCTTTCAAGCCGCTTCAACGTTCCGATTTCAGGGCGGATATTGATGCGGCCTAAAGGCCACGCTCCAAAATTTTCCCATTGACTACGTGACGAAGTTAGTCATAAATCAATCATAATTCAATCACTATTTGATTAGCGGATCGATTTTATTTAACAAATGAAGACCTATAAATTCGTCAATGACCTGTGGAAAGACGAGGAAGCCTCCAAGCTTAAGGGCATGGATCGCCTCGTGTATCGCTCGAACAAACTGGGTGCGGACCAACGCATCACGAACACGGGCGGTGGCAACACCTCCTCCAAGATCATGGAGAAGGACCCGCTCACGGGTGAAGAGGTGGAAGTGTTGTGGGTGAAGGGCTCCGGTGGTGATCTGCGCACGAGCCAGCGCGAAAATTTCTCCTCCCTCTACCAGTCCAAGCTCATCGGCTTGCAAAAGTCTTATGGGGCCCGTGCGGACAAGGGGCTGAAGTCCCAGGCGGAAGATGACATGGTGGCGGCGTATAACCACACCACGTTCAACCTGAACCCGCGCGCGTCGTCCATCGACACGCCATTGCACAGTTTCATCCCGGCGAAGTTCGTGGATCACATGCATCCGAATGCGATCATCTCCATCGCGGCGTCCAGCCGTTGCCAGGAGCTGACGAAGGAGATCTTCGGTGGCGAGATGGATTACGTGCCGTGGATGCGCCCGGGCTTCGAGCTCGGTCTCGCCATGCAGGAGATCGTGAAGAAGAACCCGAGCGCGAAGGCCATCATGATGGGCCAGCACGGGTTCATCTCTTG